>CANQHQ010000019.1 GCA_947623825.1 uncultured Bacilli bacterium | reverse complement strand
TCCTTTCTACAATTTTTATTTGGCACTCTTATTATAGCACTTTTTTATTTATCAGTCATTTTGTTTAACATAACTTATAAAATAAAAAAGAGAAGGTTTTTCTCATTCTTTCGAAATCTTTTTTTGATTCACAAGAACCTTTTTTCCTTCCATGGATTCTTTCCCCAAACTTCTCTTCAAAAAAGAAACATAGTCATGCACATAAAGTGCGATTTCTTGACAGGTCTTTTGAAAGAAAAGATTCCAATCCGTAGAATAACGATGATTCCCTAACTGTGCTTCCAAAAGGGATGCCAAATCTTCGCGATGAGAATGAAAACGCAATCGTCCTACTAAAAAATCACTACTGGAAATCATACCGATAAAATCAGAATCCAATCGAATTTCGAGAGTCGAAAGAGAAGATACCAACTGTTCTAACGAATCTAAGAAAGCACGACACATTTCTGGATAAGTGTGAATGATAAAAGATAAATTTTTCCCTAAAGTACTTTCCGAATCGGAAAAATGATAAGAAGTCAAATATTCTTTTCGTGATTCTGTGGTATCGACAAAAAGAAATTTTGTCGAAAATTCATGGTCGAGAGGAGGTGTCAATCGAAGCGGATGATTCCCTTCAAAAATAAGAGAGACATTTTCGTAGTGAAAGTTTTGATTTTCTTCTAAAACCGAAAAAAGAATCTCTTTTGCGAGTGCTTCACCCCAAGCATTTTCCCGAAAAAAAGAAGACTCCAAGATCGGAACATAATCATAAATTTTTCCACAATAATTGATGTAGGAATCAATATCGACATGAGGATCAGGATAAGCACGAAAATACGAAAGAAGATTGACCATTTCTTGATTTTCGGAAAGGACATTCGGAACGAGACAACCCTTTTCGAAATATTTTGGTTGAGAAATAGAAAGTCCCTCACAATAAGCCAATTCATAGATGGGAGTCGTATCATCAAAATACGTATGGAGAATGGTGGACCAAAAACATTCTGCACAACTAAATAGAGGTGTCACAAACGGTTTGGTTCGAGAAAGTGGTTTCAAAATCCATTCTGTTCCTTGAAGAGAAAAAATGGGAAAATCCTTGATACTTTTTACCTCTCCTTGCGATACGACATCGAGATTCCCAATCTTCTCATCGATAGATAATTTTTTGATCTTACTCCAATCCAGAATCATCATGATTTCCTTCATCTGTATACGTTTCTAAAAAACTGTGATAAGCCCCATTTTGTTTCGTTCCCAAGACACAGTTTAAATTGACGTTATCAAGGGCTTTAAAAATAGAATGATCGACGTTAGGATTGTCTTTTCGTAACGTTTGAATCAATTTCTTCATTTCTTGTCTTTTACTCGTTGTATCATCGGTTAGCGCACAATTTTCCGTAAACCGACAAGCACAATTCAAGAACGTAAGTTGATTCCATTTCTTCCAAGAAAGGATATCTTGTTCTTTGACCAAATACATCGGTCGAATCAACTCGAGACCCGGAAAATGACTACTGTGTAGTTTCGGCATCATGGTCTTGATTTCAGAACCATAAAACATCGAAAGAAGGGTCGTTTCAATGACATCATCCAAATGGTGCCCCAAAGCAATTTTATTACATCCCAATTCCTGCGCTTTACTATAAAGAAATCCCCTTCTCATTCGGGCACATAAGTAACACGGACTTTTATCGACCGTCGAAACATAATCAAAAATATCACTTTCAAACATTTCAATCGGAACTTGTAATGTCTTCGCATTCTCCAAAATCAAATCTCGATTCGCCTCATTGTACCCTGGATTCATAACGACATAATGTACCTCGATAGGAAACTTTCCATGTCGTTCTAGTTCCTGCATACATTTCGCTAAAAGAAAAGAGTCTTTTCCCCCACTGATACAAACCATAATTTTATCATTTTCTTCAATCAATTGATACTCTTGTATCGCCTTGATAAATTTACTCCAAATTTCTTTACGAAATTTTTTAATAATACTCCGTTCAATTTCCTGATAACGTTCCATCTCGCACTTCCTTTATGTCTAAATTCTTTCTATATTTTAAATCGATACAGAAAAAAAGTAAACATTTCTTTTCTCGATGTTTACTTTCTTCCTTAACATCCTTTTTCTAAACTACAAGTTTTCGTATCTCCCGTAAAACATTTAAAAACACATTCTAATTGAGAATAACTATCTTCTAAAATCTCATCGGATAATTCCATATAAGGATCCGTCTCTTGTTCACTGATACCGGAAGTCATCTTTTCTGGTTTTCCAGAAAGAACCGCAATGACATTTGGCGCATAAATTCGTTTTCCAACAACCTGTGTTTCCCCTTCTCCGTACGACACTTCATAATCTTCTAAGACAGGTTCTAAAAGTTCCAACAAACGATTGTATCCTTCACTACCCTCTTTGGTCGTCACTGGATTCCCTTCTTTATCGATGGTAATCGTATCACGAATCTCTTTCACATCCACATAATAAATCTTCTCGACGGAAAGATCATTCGCTACTTCAAGCATCGGTGCGAGAATACTACGGCACCACGGACAAGATTTAAATCCGAAATAAACAAGAAAACTCTCTCCCTTTTCCATTCTTTCTACAATTCCTTCAGCAGTCTCATACACGAAAGGATTTTCCTCGGGAATAGAAACCGAACGATACGTTTTTCCATTCGAGGAATTTTCTTCTCCATTTAATGATTCATATTCTTCTTTAAATTGTGCCGCATCGGTCTTTTTCTCTGGAGAAGTGGAAGTTTTTCCACAACCAACGAGCCCACATACCAAAATTCCAATCAATAATCCATAAACTACTTTTTTCATACTACTTCTTTTTCCATCCTTTCAACCGTAACGAATTCAAAACCACCGTTAAACTACTAACCGTCATCGCAATGCCACCAAACATAGGATTCATCGTAATTCCTTGTTTTTGAAATAACCCCATCGCAATCGGAATCATACATACATTGTAGAAGAAAGCCCAAAAGAGATTTTCCTTAATAATCCGTAACGTCTTTTTACTAATCGAAAGCAAATTGGCGATTCCTTGTAAATCATTTTTCATTAAAATGACATCGGCTGAATCCATCGCAATATCGGTTCCCTCATGAATGCTGACACCAATATCACTCATCGCAAGACTAGGCGCATCATTGATTCCGTCGCCTACCATCATGACTCTTTTTCCCTGCTTCTTCAATTTACGAATCTCTTTCGTTTTTTCTTTCGGTAACACTTCCGCTACAACATTGGGAATTCCCAAGGCATGAGCGATGAAAGAGGCCGTCTTTTTATGATCCCCTGTCAACATCATGACTTCTTTTCCTGAAGATTGCAACTTTTGAATCGTCTTTTTGGCTTCTTTTCGCACGATATCTTTTACCCCGATAAGACCAACGACTGTCCTCTCTTGTACGACATAAACGATACTATTTCCCGCCCGAGAAAGAAGTGTTTCCTCCTCAAGGTACGGATTTTCTAACTGTTCTTTCTCTAAAATTTTACGATTTCCTACCAAGAAGGTTTGACCATCTATGACGCCTCGCACCCCCATACCAGCCAAATTCTCAAAGTCACTACAAGGACTCAAAGAAAGGTGATGTTCTTTCGCATACAAAGTGAAAGCCCTACCAATCGGATGCGTCGATAACGCCTCGATGGACGCTACTTTCTGCAACAAATCTTCTTTGGAACCATCGAAAGAAGTAAAAACTTCCGAAATCTGTAAATTTCCATAAGTAAGCGTTCCTGTCTTATCGAATACAATTATATCAACTTTATGAGCATTTTCCAAGACCTCACTAGATTTTATTAAAATTCCATTCTGAAAAGCGACCCCTTCTCCTACCACAATGGCCAAGGGAGTCGCTAGTCCTAACGCACAAGGACAAGCAACAACCAAAATAGAAATAAAAATACGGATGGCTTCATCAAGAGGCATAGACATAAGTGAAAAGAAAAACGTTCCAAAGGCAAGTAAGATAATCGTAGGAACAAATATACCACTTACCTTATCAGCCATTTTCTGAATCGGAGACTTCGTATTGGTTGCTTCTACTACCAAACGAACAATTTCGGAAATCGTCGAATCTTTTCCGATTTTTTCTGCCCGATATAAAAGATATCCATCCTGATTAATACTTCCCGCAATGACAGAATCTCCCTTTTTCTTTTTCACAGGCATCGATTCTCCCGTCAAAAAAGCCTCTTCCATATGTGCTTCTCCTTGAAGAATCACTCCATCTACCGCAATTTTCATTCCCGGTTTGGCAACCAAAGTCATTCCTTCACGCACTTCATCAATGGTTACTTCTCTTTCTTCTTTTTCTTCCAAAAGAAGGGCCGTGGAAGGAGTAATTTGAACGAGTTCTTTCAAAGCCTCTTTCGTCTTCTCTTTGCTTTTTCCATCAAGGAAACGACCCACCTTGATAAAGTAAATTAAAATCGCAATCGATTCAAAATAAAGAAAATGAACAAACGAATCATACCCACAAAAGACCAAAATCATATTACAAGAACTATAAAGAAAACTAGCGACAACACCTAACGTCACTAACGTATCCATGTTAGGCATAGAATGAAGTAAATTTTTCACTCCATGAACAAATAAATCTCTTCCATAATAAAGAAACGGAAGCGTAAGAAGAAAAAGAAGAAGAGCATAATTCTTCGGATACTCCATCGGATCCAAATAAGGCAAAGTAGGAAGAGAAAGCATCGGTCCCATCGATAGAAAAAGAAGAAGAACCGCAAGAATACCAAAAAAGAAAAATTCAAATTTATGACTCTTTTCTTTCTCTTCCTTCCCATCAAATTCACCCAAGCACTCAAATCCAGCCTCTTTGATAAAGCGAGAAAGGTCATCCATCGTTAATGAATCCTCGTATTCAATCATCGCCTGCGCCATAACCAAATTGACAGAAGCGTTGATAATTTTTTCCTGTTTATTCAAATATTTTTCCAACCCGTTAGAACAAGCACTACAACTCATCCCACCGATTTTCAAAACAACTTTTTTCATCTTCTATCCTCCTATATAGAATCCATTTTATGAATAAGATCCATCACTTCATTCATAATTTCTAAATGATTTTGTTGTACTTCTCGAACGACACAAGTAGAAAGATGTTTCTCTAAAATATAATTAGCGATTCCCTTTAAAGATTGTGTAATCGCCGCAACTTGAACCAAAACCTCTCCACAATAACGGTCTTCTTCCAACATTTGACTCACACCACGAACTTGCCCTTCAATGATATGCAACCGTTTCTCCAAATATTTCTTTTCTTCTTCTCCACGATAAGTAAATTTTTCCTTTTTCTGTTCTTCTTTCATGTTATCACCCATTCCAATATATACCCTATAGGGGTATAATGTCAATAAAAACTATATGGTACATGCAATTCCATTTAATATGAGATAAGCTCTCTCATCTGCTTCTCTACCTGTTTTTAGTTTTTTGTTTGACCTCAATAATCAAACAAAATAAAAGCGAGTCATGATAACTTATTTGTCGAGAATAAGTGGACTCGCAATTTAATGATAATACATTTTTTCCAAAATAAAAAGACTATTAACAAATTTTACCTTGTCAACAGTCTGATGATAGCTTACGCTATTCCTTTATTAATTAAGTGATTTTTTAGAAGCGATAGCTGCTGCTACTAATGTAATTGATGATATGAACATCATAACTACGTAAGTTGCAATTCCATCAAATGTACTTGGATTTGCTGGAATTTCAGCCACTTCATAAACTGCTACTAAATCTATATCTGATGTAATAGAATCATCTAAACCTACTTCACTACCATTTACATCAACGAATTTAATAAATCCCTCTGCATCTAAGTAAGTTTGTAATCCACTTCCATCATTTGATTCTAAGATATCTCTTAATGTAGTACCTTCTTCAACTGTATATTCTACACCTTCACTTACTCCATATACTGGAGCTACTTTAACAGTTACACTAAAGATAGCTGTTAATTCTACATTTTGACTTAATACAGAATTTAGGTCATATTTGTTTCCATCTTTATCTACAAAATAATAGAAATGATTTTTACCAGCCCATTCTGTTAATAGGCTAGATGCAGCTACATTATCTCCAGCTGTTAATGAAATTGTACTTCCTGAATTACTTAATTTAACATGAATTATATAAGATGTGTTTGTAATAGTAACATTTTCACTTACTTGAGTTCCTTGAGTATATTCTTTACCACTCGCATCATAGTAATGTGCTGCTACATATTTATCAGTATCAAAATTTTGCATTGCATCATCTAATCTATTACCTTCTGCATCAACGGCATTTCCTATTCTTTGAGAAGCACCATTTTTACCTAACTCTAAAGTATATTCTACATCATTGAAAGATACTGTAATTTTCCATTTAATATATACTTCAGCATTAGAGTTCCATTTTGTAGCACTAGTTGCTACGTGTTCTACACCAGCATCATCTACATAATAAAATTCAACAAATGTTTTGTTCTTATTATCCTGAGAATCTCTTTCACCTGATAAAGCTGTCTTTAAAGCTGTATTACTGCTATGATGCCAATCGTCACCTTTTTGTAATTCATAACGAGTTCCCATGAATGTAACATATACTACTTCTGTTCCATCATTATTTATATATTTTACTCCTGTAATATTTGGAACTTCTCCTTCATAATCTTCTGGAACTACAATACTAGTATTGGTACGACTTTTAGATAGATTAGAAAAAGTATCTTCTACATTTTCAGCATCTGGAGAGATTTTCGAACCTTCATAAGAATAGATTGTTATTCCTTTAGGTAAATCTACTCCTCCCCCTTCAATTGCTAATTCTGTTTTATTGGACTGATTTTTTTCATCACCAACTAAAATAAGTCCACCATTTCCAGTTACATTTAGACCATCAATCGTTGTTTTTGAATTGTTATCTCCTGTTGATAATACCCAAACACTAACCCATCCACTTAAAAAGTTTGGCGTTTTTATTGTGGTATTTTCAATAATAGTAGTACCATAGCTTTCTACTCCTACAGAACCTCTTACTTTACTATCAACTTCGATAACGGAATCTTTGATATCTAATTTAGATTGTTCATTTTTTACTGTAATAAAATTTCCTTTTACTGTAACACCATTTAAAGTCATTGAAGTAGCATCACTCTTGTTAGCGATACAAGAACTATTTGTATTTGGACAATCAATAGATCCTTTTTCAGAACCAGTATCTTGAATAGTTAAAGTACCATGGTTTTCAATACCATAACCTGTAGCAGGTCCTGTAAGTTTATGACCTTTTAAATCAATAGTTATAGTTTTTCCTGATTGAACAGTTAATGTTGAATCAAGTGTAATATCTGTTGATAACTCAATTGTTCCATCAGAATTAAGTGCGTTGTTTAAACTATTAAAGTCGTTAACAGTTTGTGCCTCAGCATGTACATTAACTGTGAATAATGCTACAAATACTAAAGCAATGATTCCAACCAAATTTGAAACCTTCTTCATTTTCTTTCTCCTCCCTTTTTCTAACGATAAGTCTCCCTCTTATCTGGTGATATATAATAAACGAATTTTGAAATATTGTCAACCTTTTTCTGTTAAATGATAGTGTTTCTTTTACATTCTTTTGTTTAACTAACTACATTTTACACAACTTATTAAATATTTTCTTATTAATAAACATTGGTTAATAATCGAGTAGGAGGCAGTGACTAACTGCCGTCCTCTCACACCACCGTACGTACCGTTCGGTATACGGCGGTTCGTTAAATACATATTTTATTGTTACTACTTTACGTAGTGAAAATAAATCACCTGCTACTTACTACCCTCTGTTTCCAACATACTCTCGTAAGTGAGAGTTTTTTTCCTTTTACTTGTCTGGCTTTTTATTATTTTCCTCATGTTTCATAACAAATATTATTTAACGTCTTGTCCTTCGCTCTTTATAGTTTCCTATATTTCTTTACTACTATGACAAGAACTGACTTCTTGATGTTCAGCTATATATCTATATATAGGTTACTTTTCTAATAAATCTTATAATCACTTATTAGATAGCATATCACCAAGACCTCACACGGTAAGTGTTAACACTTTCATATCATCTACTCGCCACATTTACTGCATAAACCTCGTGTAATATCGGACTTAAGTTTGTTTGGCAACCTCGTCCAATTTATACAGCCTAATATGTGATTTCTGTTCGTCGAGCCAAGATTTTGCCTCCAACTTCCTTCAGATTCCACCTCACGATGGACACCCTTGTCTTTGGCTAGTGGTTCCTACTACCAAGCCCACAAGTAACTTTCATACCCTAGTTTTAACACATGCGTGTCGCACCAAAAAAAGACTGTATAAACAGTCTTATAATTCAATTAATTCGTATTCTTTTGAACCAATTCCTAAATCACTAGCGGCATCAATCGTATGAGTACCATGACGAGAGTTAATTCTTTCTAGCAAATGGTCACGACCCGGATCATCAGAAGATTTAACTAAATCAATACATGCTTGATCAATCGCAACAGGATCGAGACTCGCAAGGATACCAATATCTTTCATACAAGGATCTTCTGCTACATTACAACAGTCACAGTCAACAGACATATTTGCCATAACATTAATATAGGCAATATTATCACCAAAATAGTTTACTACACTAGATGCGGCATCAGCCATAGCCTCTAGGAAACTATCTTGATCCTGATGGAACATATCTTCATAAGAACCATCCTTTCCACAACAATGGATATATCCTTTTCCTTTAGAAGATGCCACACCAATCGATAATTGTTTTAAGGCTCCTCCGTATCCACCCATCGGATGACCTTTAAAGTGAGATAAGACTAACATCGAATCATATTGATCTAGATGTTTTCCTACATAATTTTTATGAATCACTTTTCCATGAGGAATTTCTAAAACTTTATCTGGTCCTTCTGCATCCATAATATCCACAGAAAAAATTTTTGACCATCCATGATTTTCCATTAATCGAACGTGTTTCTCTGTCACATTTCTTTCTCCATCATAAGCCGTATTACATTCCACTACCGTCCCATGAACATGTTCTACCATCGGTTTCATAAATTCTGGTCGTAAATAATTTTGGTTTCCCTCTTCTCCAGAATGTACTTTGACAGCCACTTTTCCCTCAAGAGACCTTCCTAACATCTCATATAACTTCACTACATTCTCTGGTGTAATGTCTCTTGTAAAATATACTTTTGCTTTTTCCATTTTATCCATCCTTCCCTTTCTCTTTTATTGTACCACAAATAAAGACTTCTACTCCAGAAAAAAATTATTTAACGAATTCTTGTACTTGATGAATCACATAATTTCTTGTTTCTTCAAAACTCATATGATAAACAATAGAAAGTTCATTGTATAAATATTTTTCTGCCCGTTCAAAGTATTCACTATCTTTTTCACTTACTTTTTTATTGTTTTTTACCCGATCATCATTTCGCAAATAGGCAGTCTTAATAACTTTAATCAAGTCTTCTAATGTCCCATGATATAGTAACTCCCTATAAGTTCGTTCTAAATACTTTTCATCCATATTTTCTAATGGTTTGATATACCCAATCTGTCGAATCAGAGAATCTGCTTCTTCCTTACTCAATACTTCTCTTAAATAACCTAGGCAATGATCGACCGGTACCTCAATGGTTAAAGATGCATCATCCATCGGAATCAAAACATAAGAATCTTTCCCATTCAAAGAATTCTTCTTAATTTCCTTCACTTTACATACATCCTTTTTATAAACGACATAATCATTTACTTTATACATTTCGAATCCTCCTTTTTCAATTCACTATATAAAAGTAATACTCCCAAAAAGTCGCAACTATCATGCTAAAAAAAATACGTAAGTCCTTCTTCAATTGGACTTACGCATATTGCTACTCATTGATAAAATCGACTTAACTCTTCGCTTCACGAATCCTATTATATCATCATTTTTCTTTTTATGTAAGTTTTCTTTTTCACTTTTTACTCACATAAAAACCAAAGCATCCCTCACACATAAAAAAGATTTCTCCCTACGTAATATTTTAGGAGAAATCTATTCCCTGCAAGAATTTCAATCTAAAAGTAACTACCCTAAAAATGAAATAAAGTTCCATACTTTATCTCACCTTATCCTATATTTCATTTTACCTTAATTATGATTCTTTTTGCAAGTAATATCGTGAATTTGTCGCTTTTTTTTGATATTTGTCATAAATATAGGTCTAAAGACAGGTGGAAGTTGTGTTACTTTTTATTTGTGCTTTTTACTATTTTTTTTGTTTATTCCCTTTATAATAGTCAAAAATTCAGTATGAATGGATGTTAGGAGGATAAAAATATGCCAAAAAAAGGAGAAAATATTACAAGAAGGAAGGATGGTAGGTATGAGGCAAGATACGTAAAAGAACGAGATGAATATGGACATATTAAACAATATGGATTTGTATATGCCAAAAACTATTTTGAAGTAAAAAAGAAAAGAGAGGAAAAACTGAAAAAACTTTTAATAGAGACGGAACAAAAGAAAAAATTATACTTCAAAGAATCAATTGTTGATTCTATTGTATTATGGTTAGATTCTAAAGTTTTAATTAAAGATTCTAGTTATACAAATTATTATTCAATTGTTCATTCTAAAATCGTTCCTTTTTTTAAAAACAAGATGTTTGAGGAACTAAACGAAAATCTTATTTTAAATTTTATTAAATCTTTACAAGAAGAAAAATTAGGAAATAAAAGAATAAAGGATATTCTAATAGTTTTAAAACAATTCTTAAAGGAAAAAAATATCAATATAAAAATTGATTTACCAAAAGTTTCTACTAAAAAGATAGAAACCCTAAATTTAGAGGAAATATCTATCATTGAAAAAACTACAAAAGAAACAAGTGACGTAAAAGTATTTGCTATTTTATTAGTTTTATTCACTGGTCTTCGTATAGGAGAATTATGTGCCTTACAGTGGAAAGATATCGATTTAGAACACAAAGTAATTCATATATCAAAGACGTTAATTAGGGTAAAAAATAGAGATTCGAAAGGAAATTCAAAAACGAAAATGATAATAGATACACCGAAAACACAACATTCCATTAGGGATATTCCTATTCATCAAAGTGTTTTACCTTATTTAAAAAAATTTCAAAGAGAGGAAAATTGTTATTTCTTGACTGAAAAAGGCAATATGATTACACCAAAAAAATATTATTTATTTTATCTTCATGTTCTGAAAACATTATCTATCAAAAAGCATGGGTTTCACATCTTAAGACATACATTTGCTACCCAATCTTTGCTATGTGGAGTGGATGTTAAATCATTGAGCGAAATACTGGGACATTCTAGTGTTCGAACGACTCTGGATCTATATGTTCATGTAACGGATAATGAAAAATCACTTCAAATCAATAAATTAACATTTTTGAATTTATCGCAGTCATATTAAAAGTCAAAATGAAATTTTTGGCTTTTTTAAGTACTTTTTTTCAAAATATGATAAAGTATGGAACTTTATTCTACAGATTCCAAACATACCAAGATAGGAGGTGAAAAAATGGAAGGTAAAAAAGATAGAAGTGCTCAAGTGATTGCTATCATTGCTTTATTCTTTGCAGTTATCGGTTTATCATTAGGTTTCGCTGCCTTTTCACAAACTCTTACTATTCATTCAAGTGCAGAAGTAAAACCAGATCAAACAGCTTTTAATGTAAAATTTTCATCAAGTGAAGAATCGCTAGCTACTGAGGAAATCACTGGAGTAACAGGTGGAGAGGCTGGTGCAACGGCTGACCCAGCAACTATTAGTGGTACAGAAATTTCAGGTTTAAAAGCAAAATTTACCAAACCTGGACAAGATGTAACTTATACTTTCTATGTTAGAAATGAGGGTGAATATGATGCTTACTTAAAATCTATTACTTACAAAAATGCATCAGAAACTGGTACATCAATTAATTGTAAGCCTGGCAGTGATACAGATGCTGGTTTAGTTGCAACAGCTTGTAACGGCATGAAAGTAACCGTAACTGTAAATTCTACTGAAACAACTACCGAATCAAATTCTTCAATTTCTGAACATAAATTAGCAAAGGGAGCAGGAGAAGAAGTTAAAGTTAAAATTGAATATGCTTCCGGTTCAGGAATAGCTGATGGTGACTTTACAGTTGAAATTGGTGATATTGAATTATTATACAAATCACAAGATTAAAATATAAATATAGCAAATATACCTAGTATATTTGCACAAGACTATTTAGGGAGGAGAGAATGAAAAGAGGGTATAAAAGACTACTTATATTTGAAATAATACTTTTTATAACTTTACTTCTAAATAGTTTTGTATCAAGTATACTAACCGATTACAAATTAGTTTTATACCTAGCAACAGTACTTGTTATCTTTAAAATATTCTTTGGTTTCGAAAAAGATAGACATCGTTATACAAAAGATGCTATTTTTGAAGAAATAATCTTCTTGTTAATTTACTTTATATTATTTTACTTACTTGGAATAATTGTAAGTTTTGCAAGAGTTAGCAACTATTATACTTTAAGAGGTATCATATTATTTATATTACCTTTAATTATAACAATAGTTCTAAAAGAATACTTACGATACATGATGTTAAGTAAAGCAGAAGGAAGTAAACTACTCACTATAACTACTGTGATTCTATTTATTATGTTAGATTTAACAACCGTCTTGTACTACACTGATTTCAAATCAAACTATCAAATATTTTTATTTGTTGCTCTTGATTTCTTACCAGCCATAAGTCTAAACGCATCACTTAGTTATGTAAGTCTTAAAGTTGGGTACAAGCCAACCATTCTCTATCAACTTGTAACGAATTTGTATAAATATTTACTTCCTATTATTCCCAATCCAGACAAATATGTGGCTTCTGTAATCTTCTTACTTGTACCTGCCCTATTCTGTTATAGAATATGGAAAAGGTTTGAAAAAGAGAAAGATAAAGATATAGACAGAGATTACTACAAGCAAAAAACAATATCCTTGGTATTTCCAGCCATACTGGTCGTAGGTCTAGTATATATCACATCCGGTTATTTTCATTTCTACGCCGTGGCAATTGCAAGTGGTAGTATGACACCAAATATCTACAAAGGTGATGTCGTAATCATTGAAAAAACGGATGGAAATTTTGAGAATGTGCAGGAAGGACAAGTAATAGCCTATAAATACGATGGTATCATTGTGGTACATAGACTAGTAAAAAAAATAAAATCAGGAGAAGAATATTATTTCTATAGTAAAGGCGATGCGAATAATGACATCGATGGTTATAAGATAACCGAAGATATGATGATTGGGGTTGTGCGATTAAAGGCTCCATTCATCGGTTTACCTACTGTATGGCTAAACGAATTATAAAATGAAAGGAGGAAGTGAAATGGCAAAGATTGCGAAAGAAAAAGAAGAAAAACAAGTGAAAGAATCGAAAACTAGTAAGGCAACAAAGACAAAGAAAACAACGGAAACAGCACCGATAGAAACAACACCAGTTGAAACAAAGCCGAAAAAGAAACACTTTAAAAGATATGTTAGCTACAACGAAAGATTAGCAAGAAATATCATAATCTTTGTTCTAGCATTATCACTTTGTCTTTACTTAGCTCCGAAATCCTTTGAAATAGAAGATGCAAGAATTGTAAAATTTAGAGAAAACAATACAATCGATTATAGAGTTCGCTTAAAAGAAAATGAATTTTATGAGACAGAATATCTAGATAAAGGAATGATTTATGTTGCTAGTCTAATTGACAAAATAGAACTAACATTCAATTACGATTTTGGAATTGATACAAAAGTAGATTTAGACTTTCATTATAAAATACTGGGAGATCTAGTAATATCTAGTGTCAATGGAGAAACCAATTTTCTTAAGAAGACCTATACCCTACTAGATAGTGAAACAGAACAAATAATAGATAAGGATACTTATACTCTAGATAAAGAACTAGAAATTGATTATGACTATTATAATCAATTAGCCAATAATTTTAGAAGTCAATACGGAGTTGACACAAATAGTTATTTAAATGTTTATTTACAAGTAGACAAAACTGGTGGAAACGAACAAGAAGAGATTGATTTAGAAGATAGTATCACTTCTACTATCACAATTCCTCTATCAGAAAAAGCAATTGAAATTAATTTTGACTCAAAAGATACGCATATAGATAAAAATATTACGACAGATAGAGAACTCATTTTTAATAGAAAACCATTTGCAGTCGAATGTGTTTTGTTTATCATCGCAGTTATATTTTTAGTTAGAATCATTAAATTATTATTAAAACTACGAAATAAGAAAAAAGTATATGATACCCTTTTAGATAAGATATTAAGAGAATATGATCGATTAATCGTAGAAACCTCAACTGGTGTAGATATGAATAAAAATCATATAATTCGAATCGATAAATTTCAGGAATTATTAGATGTAAGAGATAATTTAAAATTACCTATTATGTATTATAATGTAACCAATCATCACAAGTGTTACTTTTATATAAAAGATAATGATGATGTTTATGTATGTTATTTAAAAGCTGTAGATGTAGAAAATCAAGTTACAAACAAAAATGTATAAAATAAATAGGTGATTTTTTCACTTATTTTTTAAATAGGAGAAAAGATGAAAATAAAGAATTATTTTGAAAAGAATGCCTTCCCTATAATCGTTTCCACTATTGTTTTTGGAATCTTACTATTAACAGTAGGTTTTTCGGCTTTTAGACAACAGTTATTTATCACAGGTATGTTTGCGGATGTTCGGGTTCCTGCAGATATTAGAGTAACTGGAATTTCTCCAAATGGAAATAAGAATGATGGAGTTTCAAATAGTGAAGACTATAATGTTAAAAACATATCAGGGAATATTACCCTACCAAATTCGGATTCGAGTATCACGTACAGAGTGGAAGTTACAAATTTTGAAGGACCAGAAATGGGAATCTTTGATTTAACAGGATTACCGGATAATTTAGAATATACTTTAGAAGAATATGAACTAAAAGAAAAAATATGTGAAAATGATAGATGTACGTTAGGAGTAAAGAAAAGTTTTAACATCACCATTCAATATAAAGAAAATGGGTACGATAGTGAAAATCAAACATTTAATTTTAAATTAGATTTTGATTTTAGAAGTTATCATAAAGTTCGTTATGAAGGTCTTACCTATTCCGATACTTACCCACAAGAAGTAATGGATCGGGATACCTTAGAATTTGATTTTAACAACAATGAAAAGATAACTAATTTAAAAGTAACAGTAGACGAAGTAAACAACACAAGTTTTACACTAGAAGGACAAAAGTTCACTTTAGAAAACGTAACGGGAGACGTAGTCATTCAAACTGCTACTACAAAAACAACCGCTTTTATTGAATTTATGAAAGAACAAACGACAAAAGACGATAGAGATTTTGATTTCCACAATCCTGATGCCATTGAAAATGGAGTCTTTTTACATTATGAAACCATCGATGACGAATATCCGATTTATTACTATAGAGGGGATGTAGAGAATCATTTAATTTATGCGAATCATTGTTGGCAAATCGTAAGAACATCAGAACAAGGTGGCTTAAAAATCGTCTATGATGGAAAAACTAGCGGTGGTCAATGCAATGACTCTCGTGATAGATTAGGTAGCGAACCATATAATGAAAAACCGAATAATTTAGCGAGTCCTTCTCAAGTTGGTTATATGTATGGTGAAATTGAAAATATTTTAACCATTTCTCCTTCAAGACTAGACGATTTGATGCAAAAAGATTCACTTCAAGACATAACAAATATAATAAAAGAAAAAATGACAACAGAAACAACTATTATTGCGGGAGCAAGTGTTTCTTGGAACGGAACCACTTACGAGATTCAAAGTTATAAAACTTACACTGACGATACACCTAGAATGCTATTTAAGAATGCCATTGAAGATAACGGTGATAACAATCGTTATACCTGTCTTAGCAATTCCACAACTTGTGATACAGTATATTATTTTCAGAGAAGAAATTCAGAAACCGTATATGGTGCAATATTAACAGAAGGAAACACATTCGAAACAACCATCGATGGAAACAAAATGAAAACAGGAACCGTTTTTGGACACGACGTTTTATGGGATGGGAAACAATACACTTTACAAAGTACAATCACAGTTACAGATTTAGACGACTTAGAAGACGATATCAGAGGTGGACCAGATGGTAGTTTTCCTAACCAAACACCCAATGCCTTCCACTATACTTGCCTTACTAAGAATGACACGTGTGCAGAGGTTTATTATATTTATTATAACGATTACGGAAATTACTATGATTCATGGGCGACTGGTTTATTTGGAATTAAACTGGAAGATGGTAGAAACATAACACAAACCCTAGACGCCCTACTATCTAAATCTACTAACACTACCTCTTCTTATGCAAAAGCATATATTGATGAATGGTTTTTAGGAGAAGGAAGTGATTTTATAAGCGGAGAGCCATTGATTAATCATATCACAGAATTAGAAGATGCACTTTGGTGTAATGATAGAACGATTGCTGGTTATCATGGATGGGATATAGATGCAGATAACCATGCTTCCGATAACAAATATTTACATTTTGATGCATTTAAACGACTAGTAGGAGAAGGAGACCTATTACCTACTCGACCTAGATTAAAATGTGATAGTAAAAATGATACATTTACAGTGGAAAATCCGAAAGGAAATCAAGACTTAACTTACCCTATTGCCTTACTAGATGCGGATGAAGCAGTTCTAGCAGGTGCCATTTATGGAGAAAAAACTGACACTTACTTGGCATCCGGTAATGAAATGTTTTTAATGTCACCATATTATATAAGTGACGACCATGTAAGAATGTTTACAGTGAAATCAGATGGAAGCCTTGATAATGACTATTCAGCAAATAATCATGGTATTAGACCAGCCATAGTCCTAAAGAATACGATGGCAATCTCTGGAGGATCAGGAACGAGAAGTGACCCATATCAAGTTGACCTTGCATCATAATAAAA
This sequence comes from uncultured Bacilli bacterium, assembly GCA_947623825.1. Lineage (GTDB taxonomy): Bacteria > Bacillota_I > Bacilli_A > RF39 > UBA660 > Alloscybalousia. The sequence goes on along the minus strand of CANQHQ010000019.1, from coordinate 11,397 downwards.
TCCCAGTAATGAAACAAATTTGTGTTCCATTACTAGGATTTTTTCACATAAAAATGGATTAGTTGGAAGGTAAATCTATTTTAAATGCTGTACCAGGAGTCTTTCCATCCCCACTTTTGATTATAACATCTGCACTCAAAGTAATAGTTGGTTTTACGGCAAAATCATTGTCATATGCTTCTTGAAATATACCTTGTGTGTCTGTCTCAAATACTCCAATCATTGGGGAGCTACCATTACCATATGGAGTCATTGTAGCAGTCTTATAATCATGTGTATCATTTCCTCCTAATGGATAAGCAAACAATTCACCAACAATTGGAAGTCCAACATAGCCAGTCCAAGTATTCGTTGTTTTTTCACAGTCTTTAGTAGTTTCAGAAGTGTCTGTTTTTTTACATATCGTATTTTTATAACTACCAATCCTGCTTCCATCTTCAGGTTTAAGTTGAGCAGGATTTACATAATAAGTATCTTCAACCAAATATTTTTTTATACCTTGTTCTTCAAGTTTATTAAGCCACGTATTATTTAAATACGATAGCCAATAACTATCATTCTTTGAAGCAACAATTCTATCATATGCAATATTTGCACCAGCCTCTTTATCATATGTAAATTCCATACTACCAAATTGTTTTAGCATAACACCATTTTCATCTGTGATATATTCAGCGCTTTTTAATTTAGTTACAGTTTTTCCATTTATTTCATGGGTATTTACTATACGATATAACACACCATTAATTGTAACAAGTTCTCCTGGAACTCTTGTATTTATTTTATCTCCTTCTTTAGCTGCTGGCTTATCATCTAGTAAAACAAAGGGTTCAGCTTGGGTTCCTTCGCCACTAAATTTAACATCTGGTTTTAATATTACTACAGGGCGAACTCCAAAAGCGGTATTTGGCACATCCCATCCTGTTATTTCACCATTTTGTTGAATTCCACCAACAGCTTTAGTAGCATCAGGACTAGTATAGGAAGATAACCACCAACTATGTCCAAGACTTAAAAAATTATGCTCACTATCACTGTACTGTCGTACCTTACTATATTCATAAGGGTTTAACAAACCAACTGTAGCTTTTACCGTTTCAGGTGGTTCTCTCCAACACCAATCATAAAAATAAGATATATCCCAACTAGCATTTTCTACTAATATATTTTCATGATTATATAAAGTGTCTAAAAAATCTTCATTTAACCATTGTTTTATATATGAGTCATTAAAGAATCCAGTTTCACCAAAATTTATAGCCGATACAATATTTTCCGAAATCATTTTTATTGATCCATCATCTAATATTTCTGTTATTCTCCACATTTTTCCTGAATACCAAACATAATTAAAATCAACACATTCATTACTTCCTGTTAAATATTTATAGTAATGAGGTTCTGCAACCGGTGGAAAATAATCATCTGAGCATTTCGTATCAGTTACATGTGGGTGAATCTCCGTGTCCATAAAAGAACAAGTTTTATTATCAGCAAGTTCTATCACATAATCTCCTAGCATACCAATGGTTACTGTTATTTTAATTTCCTTTGTATATGGTTCTGTTGCCTTTACAACAAACGTAACACTACCACCTGTTTTCGTATTTTCTTCTTTTTGAATTAATTTCAATTCAATATTTTCATCCCGTTTAGATGCTGGAATTGTTCCTGTTATTGGTTGTTCTTCTAAAGTAAAGATGTCATTATCTTCTAACGTAATTGTATATTTGGTATCAAATTCATTATATTGTTCTCCAATATAATTTTTAATATTCAAACTTACTGTCTGTTCCCCTTGATTCACATAAATTCTATCCGTATTATTCTTGACTTCAAAATAGAATGGATAGGATGAAAATGTTGTATTATAATGCCTCGTTAAGACGTATTTCGCATAGGTATTACCACAAGTTGTCGCCAAAGCAATTGTAATTAAAAATACTATAACAACTATCATTGCTTGCTTCTTTTTCATTTTCATCGCTTCCTTTCTTAAATATTTGTTTTTTCTTCACATCTATTGTTTTGTTAACAATTCCTTTTTTATTTTTCTTGCCTTTTTTCATGTTGCCTCTTTCTAATATGGTTGGAATAAAGTTTTGAACTTTATTCCTACAAGTACTTTCTATTATTAATTAGAATTATAACATATTTTGACATATTTCAACACTTATTTTGAGGGAAAAGACTGAAATATAAATTCAATTTGTCACAAAAGACATCATATTAACTGTTGATAACAGTCAAAATTTAAGTCTTAAAATAAGAAAGAAAAGTGGAAAGATTTGCCAAAGAAGGAGGGGTATGACAAAAAACAATTTATTTCAAATCAATCAATGAACATTTCTAAATTGATCGCAGTCATATTAAAAAGTCTAAAACTCGATTTTTTAATTTTCTTCACCATTTTAAAAGAGGAAATGAAAGTTCAAAACTTTATCATTTTTTTATATTTATCAAAACATAAAAAGCAAATTCTTATTTTTGTTTAAGATTTGCTTTTTTGAAAAATTCATAATTGTAACTCTAATATTTGAATAATGCGATAAGCGGATAATATGTATAGCCATTTCTTCCAATGATACTGAACTACATGAGAAAATTACTTTTGAAATTTTTTCTTACAAAATATTCCTACAACAAACACTACGATACTTGGTACAATCCATTCCAATCCATCGACAAGAATATACGTATAAAAGGGCGCAGAATCCTGATTTGTATCATAGTGAAAATAATCAATTCCTAATCGAATGAAAAAAATGATAACCAAAAAGATCGCTACTGCATATAAAAATTTATAAATATTTTCTTTTTTCATAGAATAAAACCTCCTATACAAATTTAATTTGGTATGACCTTATATTTTACTTTTTTTGCTTTAAACCAAGTGAGACTTCGACTTAAATCCTCTCCTACTTGATAATCTTCCTCATCCGTTAAAATAATTCCATCATGGTCAAAAACCATCGAGGAACCATACCACCATACATCTCCCTCTTCTCTTAAATTTTGATATCGGATATTCCCCTCAAATACCATCTCAATCTGACATCCCCACACATCATCAAAGAGGACATATAATTGATTCCCTTTTTCAGAAATTTCTTTTATATACCCATCATGAAGCATACCGGATACAATCATAAAATTTTCTATATCTTCCGTGTTTTTTATTTCAATATAATCTAGTTTTCTACGATCTATATATTTCTTACACTTTGATAATACGGTATCACGAACCTCTCCATCTAATATATTTCTGATTTCAATATCAGAAAGAAACTTTACCTTTCCACAATGATTTTGATCCATATCCATATCAGAAGTATCGTTTTCATAAATTAATATCTCTGGAATAATATATTTTGTATTTTGTTGATATTGAAATTTAGGAATCAGTGTTTTCATACTCTCATCAAAAACAAGGTAATAATACTGATTCTTCTTAAAAGAGTCAACGAAAGAATCATTAAAAACTCCAAACACTTTAGACAGATAATAGTTTCCATTCCCTAATCGAACAATTGCTTTCAATTGATTTTGTCCCCTCCTATTCATTGAATCAATGACTAAATTATTTCTTACTTTAAAATCTCTATTTCTTCTTCTTTTTAAAAAAGGATGCTTTAAAAAAAGGAATCACACCGATAGCAAAAATTCCTATGATAATAAAAAGAGAATAACTGTGATTGGAAATCGCATAGTATGTGGCGTAAATAAGAAAGCAAAAAACATAAACAAAGAAACTGATACGAAAAAGATACTTAAAAAAATTGGCTATCTTTTCTTTATTCAAAAGACGAAATAAGTTCTCTCCAAATATGGCAACAGAACAAATTAGAAACGGACTAATGACGATTTTTCCCGCAATGGGATTCTGAAAAAACGCAAATATTAAGATAGAAAATGCCATCATAGATACAATCATTTGCCGAACAGCATATATTTTTCTCATATCTTCCCCTCCCAGGACATTTGATATCGTTCTAAATCCACTTTATCATTCGAAACAACAATACCCTCTTTTTCCAATTTTTCCTTTTGTTTTTCTATTCCTCCAAAGGCAAACTGCTTCGATAAATTTCCTTTACAATCAACTACTTTATAACAAGGATAATTCCATTCATCTGGATTATGATGAAGAATATTTCCAACGACTCGTGCCAGTTTCTTATTCCCTAAATACTCCGCTATTTGTCCATACGTAACGACTTTTCCTTCTGGAATCGTCTTCAGAAATGCATATACTTTTTCCTGTAGATTTCGTTCCATAATCCATCCTATTTTCTTTTATTTACATTATAACATAAAAAACGAACCTTCTATGAAAAAAGAGAAAGATTCGTTTACAACAAGAAAAAAATGGACTTCAACAAAAAAATACTAGGTCCTCTATCCTAGTATTCCAACTTTTTCTTATTTAATTACACAAACAGCGCCATCTTTTTCGGCAGAGTCTTTACTATCTTTTAAAGTACTACGGTCCTCTTTTAAACCTTCAAATCCTTGTGCTTCTAAAGACTCTTCACTCGCCTTGTCAACATCAATATCTAAAGTTGTTTTATATTCATAATTTTGATCATCGGTTTCCACATCAAGGCGAATTCCTTCTTCTTCAAACTCTTGATTGTCTTCATCCATCGCTGCCTTGAATGCTTCCCAATTCTCCTGGACAGTAGAATCTGTAATCATCGTTCGAACAGACATCGTCATATGTTTTAATCTATCGTTTTGATAAGTCATAGAAATGACTTCTTCCACTTCCATTCCATCCTCATTTTCCTTAGTGGTACAAACCAACGTCTGTTCTTTTTCCTCTGCGCCACATCCAGTAACAAAAAGAAGCATTAAACCTAAAACAAAAATACCAATTTTTTTCATTATATTTCTCTCCCTTTCGTTTTTATTATATCCCATTTTAGGACAAAAAGAAAGATTTTTTATGCCACGGGTCATGAACAAAAAAAAGAGGAATCTTTCAAACAAAATTCCTCTTATAAAATAATTACAACAATTCCAAATAAAGCAATGATCAGTCCAACCCAAATCATAGATTGATTAGCTTGAGTAGAACTGTCACTCTTCGCTACCTCTGGATGATGTACTTCGCTTAAATCGATATTCGCAATCGAATCTTCATCTTTATTTTCTTTCTTTTCCGAAGAATCTTCTTGCGCTGTCGATGTTGACCCGCTCGTAGAAGTCTCAAAATCCGAATTCGGTGTCGGTTGTGGTGTTGCTGGTATAGAGGTTGACGGTGTGGTTGGTACGACATCCGGATACATCGTCGGTGTTGGCTGTGGTGTTGCTGAGGTGGCTGGTGTCGTAGTCGATGGCGCTGTTGGTACAACGTCAGGATAAATCGTTGGCGTTGGTTGTGGCATCGACTGTCCAGAATCGGTCGGTGTAGGAGTTGGTTCTGGAGGGGTTGGTTCCGGTTCTACTTTTGGTTTTTCTAACGTTGTATCCTCAAAAAGATGAAGCATCGAAGCAGAAGCATAACTTCCATACGTTTCAACACCAACCAATTTTACATATTGACATAGAACAGGTGTATCCAATTCGATATCCTTTCTACTAATATCATTTTTCCAAGAAGTATGAGAAACAACTTCCGTCCACACTTCTCCATCCATACTAACCAAAAGTTGTGCATTGAGAATTCGTCCATTTGGAGATTCTTGTCTTGGCACATATTGAAATTTCGATAAATAGATTGGTTCCTCTGTCTTAAGAACAATATACTTCTCCTTATCGTTTCCATTCCACAAGGTATGCCATAAGGTATGAATATTTCCATCGATGGCATTCGCTGCCGCATTATTATGTCCTGGTTCATCGGTAGAAAAACGATCGACTGTAATTTTAGAAAGTGGTACATACACTTGTTTTGGATTTTTCTCATCCTCTGTAAACTCTAAGGATACAGCATCACTCGCAGTTGTCGTTCCTGAATATCCAAGACGAATATGGACAGTCTTCTCTCCACTCAAATCTGGTTCTTTTTCACGGAAGGATGTCCATGTATTGGTTCCATCTAATTGCCACTCCATCGAATCAATCGTTCCAATGACACGATTTTCTAAATCATTGTTATATAACGAAGGAGGTACTTTTCCTTTTGTAATATCAATATCATACACAGAATCCAAATCTCCGACGATACGAATAATAATATCTAACTCTGGCGTAATTTTAGAAATTTCATCGGTCGTTAATTGTTTCGTTCTTCCTTCGGCATCAATCCAATTTCCACCACTATCGAGAGTGTATTGCCACGTAACTCCATTTCCATCGAATCGATCAGAAAGAATGATTTTTCCAGCATCTTCTCCATCAAAAGAGAAAGTAGCAATCTTGGTATCATTCTTTTGTAGTAAGAAATTCGCAACTTGTTTCGTAGGTCCTGGTTGTAACGTATCTTGTTCCGTAGCGTTACTAGCAGCCGTCAAAGTGGTACGTAATAAATTATTGTATCCTGCCACATAACTAGGTGTCGTAAAATGAGGTTCAATCATACGTAACAAATCATGCATAGGAAGTGGATAATAAGTAAGGGTATCTGCAATCTCTTTCGCTAAATCATAAAATTCACGTTCCGTGGCATTCTTTGTTTCATAAAGTTTAACTAACCCATACCAAGCATCAAAGTTGATCGATTGAGCCTGTAAAGCGCGACGATAAATTTTATTTAATTCTCCCAAGTTGTTTTGATATACATCTGCAAACATTAAGATTTTTTCCGCTTCTTCGTAATGTTCATAATCACTAAGGGCAGCTTGCGCTAAAAGAATATAACTAGCAGGAAAAGCACCCGCATAACTTCCAGAACCCCATCCGTTTGGCATACGAACAGATAATTTTTCCGTTTTACCAGATTGTCCCCATCCGTAAACGTCGTTGTATAAGTTCCATACTTTTTGTCCATTTTGATCTAAAGACATATAGATATAGGCTGCATGTCCTGGTTGCGAAACAACACTCGAAGGAACTCCGTAAGATCCCCAAATATTCGAACCTGTTTTCGAAAGTCCACCACAAACGGCACCTTCTTCAAAAACAACCCATAATTTTGGATATCCTTCTTGATAGGTAATTCCATAATCAGAAAGTTCGTACTTCTCATCCCATTTCGCATAATTCAAAGCATCGTAATATTGGCTCTCTGTATAATTATAATCCAACGTATAGTGAATATAAGAATAAGGATTCGTACTATCATTCTTTCGACTATAATGGTTAATCCACTCAATTTCTTGGTCGTCGATAATATTGTTCATAACGAAACGCATTTCTTCAATAGACAAATTTTCAAATATTTTGTTTTCAAGAAGACCTGCTTGATATAATTTTTTAAAGACTGCATAACGAACAATGGCATTAGAACCATTTGGATCATTTGGATTTTCTGGAGCCCCAGAAACCCACAAACCAACGTTCGCTGAATGCGTTAACGACAAGGTAATTGCCATTTTCTCATAAAGTTTTCCTAAAACGACCTGATTTTCCGTTACCGTCGTATCCGCAAAATCCGCTTTATAAGTATTGTATAATTCTTTCAATATCTTAAGAGAAGAAACATAGTTTCCATCTGGTTCCCCTCCTAATACGTAAAGCCGTAAAACTTCTTCATCGTTCATTAACCATTTTAGAATAGTTTGATATTCTTGACTATAATTCATCAAAGCTTGTAAAATATCGTAACCAACTTTATGAACGAACTCTCTTTGTAGTAATGTAAGTTCATAAGTATCTAAATGTTCTACTCCTGCCTGACGAAGAATGGCATCATACGTTTCTAATGGTTTCACAATATCAAATTGTGTCTGTGTTTCTTCGTAACCTTCTTTTACTAATTTGGCATTCGCATAAACGACATCATCATACCAATGACTGTACCAACTATTTCCATTTTCATAGGCATACAAACGCAAATACTTGACACCACGAATATCTACTTTCGCAAAAACGGCATCGTTCCAACCCTTCAATGTCGGAGTTTTCAATTCCTCTTTCCATTTAATTCCATCTACGGAAGTAGAAACTGTAATCGTGACACCACTATTATAATCTCTCGTCGTCTGAGAAGCATCTACTCCAAGATATCCTGTAAAATAATCGTAATCATAGTTACTGACATCGTATTCAATGTTGGAAGTAGCCCAGGCAGAAATTCCCTTAATAAAGGTTTGCTTTTCTCCTCCAACAGGAACCGTAATCAAATTACTATTACTATTTTTGTCTAATCGTACGTAATGTCCCGGTTTCACGTAAGTCTGTTCCGTCTCGTAAGGAATATCGGATAAATATACATAATTGGATGTGTCATATGCCAAAGAAGCGTAGTCAATCATTGTAATCTCATTACGATAACGCGTTCTGGCATCATACTGGATGAGTGGTAAAAAAAGACTGGCTGTACCGATGATGAGTAACAAAACGGCACTTAGAAAAAGATATTTCGAACTTCTTCTCATCATAACAAAACTCCCCCCTTTAAATTTGAAGCATATTATACAACATTTTACAAAAAATGTCAATCTTATTTGACCCTATTTTACATAGAAAAATTTGTATACGCAATCTATCGTTTCACTTTTTGTTTCACACTTGATATATTTTCTGTCGGAGAGGAAGAAAGAGTCGACTGAGATAAGGTAGAATAAATCGTCATTTTTTCCTGTAACAACTGTTTTTCCTCTATCGTCAAAGAAGAACCAAACAAGGTGTCCAAAAGAGAATTCCAGTCCGTTTCCTTCTTTCCTTCCTTCTCTAAATAAGAAAGGATCGCTTCGAGATAAGAATCCTGATTCTCTCCTTGAATAGAAACGCCTCGTTCCCTGACAGGAAAATCATTTAACCCATAAGGACCCCAGAATTCTCTCTGCTCTTCCGATAACATCTTTTTTCTTTTACGAAGACGAAAGAGATGCGCACCGACAGGAACATTTTTTCCATTTGAAATAGAAATTTTCTCAGACGTCAAAATCCTCTTTCGCTCAGGATATTGTTCTCTCCATAACAAAGCAGCCTCTCGAAATTCTTCTTCGCTATAATAAGTACGTTGTTGTTTTTCTTTCAAAAGACCATATTCTTTCCAAAAATCTTTCTGTTCTTCATCCAAAGTATCTAGATGTTCCCGCATCGTAGTCATGCGAATCCCCAAACGAACTTCTCGTCCATCCGGCAACGAAACTACTTGAGAACGTGAAATCATTTCTTCTTCAGGATGTTCTTTTCTCCATAGCCTAGCAGCCTCTCGATATTCTTGTTCCGTAAACATAGATTTTTTTTGAAAAAGGCCATACGAAGACCAGAATTCTTTTTGTTCTTCCGATAAAAATTGGGGATGACGATTCATATAATCCAACCGTTTTCCTAAACGAAGTTTCTTAAAAGAAGCATAGGACATGGTGGCGTGAATAGGAAGAATCGTACAATCAGGATGTACTTCTCGATATTTTTTCGCAGCTTCCTGATAATCTTTTTCTTTCGGAATCGCTTCTCGAGAAAGAAGATGAAGTCGAACCCAAAAGTTTTTTTCTTCTTCCGTTAAAGGAAGAATTCCTAATTTTAAATTTTGAATATGAAATCCAAGCGGAACCCGTCTACCACTCGAAAGAAGAACCTGTTCATGAACACGGATTCTAGTACGTTCTGGATACTGTTTTCTCCATAAAAGAGCGGCTTCCTGATATTCTTTTTCTAAAATTGCCTCTCCTACTTTTGGGGCATAAAGACCATAGGAAGTCCAAAACGTTTTCTGTTCCGGTGAAAGTGTATCAGGAAGAAGGCGCATTTCACTAAATCTTCTTCCTAGAAAAATCGTTTTTCCACTCGAAATCGTCACAATGGTCGAACTTGGAATTTTCGGAATATTGGGATTTTGACTTCTCCAAATCGAAGCCGCTTCGCGGTATTCCTTATCCGTACAACGAACACATGGATTCTTTTTTAATAGAAGTCCATACGAAGCCCAAAAATTCTTATCTTCTTCGGAAAGTGTATCAACATGATTTCTTAAATGTTGAAAATGGGCACCTAAAGAAATTTCTTTTCCATTCGAAAGAACAACCTTCTCTTTCACAGGAATACGAAGTGCCTCTGGATACTGTTTTCTCCAAATGGAAGCAGCCTCCCGATATTCTTGTTCCGTAGGAAGAACATGAAGAGAATGAAGAACAAGTCCATAACTAGACCAAAACTCCTTTTGTTCCTCAGTCAACAATTTCGAATGTTGACGCATATATTGAACTCGAAGTCCTAACGCAACGTTTTTTCCATTCGAAATCCGAATCCTCTCTCGAACCTTCACACTAGATTCTTTAGGATGATTCTTTCTCCAAAGATAAGCAGCCTCTCGATACTCTTCCTCACTAAATTTCATAGCTTTCATAAATACTCCCCTTTCGTGGGCTTTATTTTACCAAAAAAAGAGAAATTTTTCAATAAAAAAACGACTCAAATTTTTATAAAAGAAAGAGACAAAAAAACATCAAACAAAGAAGAATCCATTCTCATTTACGCATTTATAAAATATGTGATATAATAACGTCGGTGAGAAATATGTTAAAAATTAATCATTGTTCATTTGATGTCAAATTCGCAGAAATCAATTTTCGTCAACGAAACTATCAAGGAAAAAGTTATGTAACAGTAACAATAACCAATGAATTTTTTCCGTCCATTGTAAACGACAACGTCGTATATGGAAGTGTCGAAATAAAAATCGATTTAGAAAAGATTCACAAAATCGAAGATCTCCTTTCTAAAACGTGGGGAAAAGAAAGCGGTTCCATCTCTATTTCTGTCAATAATGATGGAGTATGGGAAAGTAATTCACTAGATGATTTCCAAATTACATTTGAAAAAAGAGAAAACAAAGAATTATTCTTTCACATTACAGGAACAGATTTTGAATACCAGGACAGCGCAAGAATGGTTAGTCTCTTCACAACCTCTACGGATGAGAAAGATTTAGAAAAGAAATTTTCTCTCAAAGACTTTTACAAAAAACCAATCAAAAGAGAAATCGGAGACAAAGTCATTCTAAAGTATTTTATCCAATGAAAAAGACTTTCCCTGAAGAGCCGAGAAATCGGCTCACTTTTTGTTTGTTTTAAAGGGTTTATGAGAGTTTTGAATTTTTCTAGATACCAAAAATTCTATTTCAGATACTAAATATATTTTTTATTTAAATACCTAGATTTAAATTATCTTTTGATTTGTGATACTTAAAAAGAATTGATAATGATTAAGAATACTACAATTATTTATGCTAGCAAAAAAATAAAACATTCTTTTTCAGTTATATTCTTGAATTTATCAGTTTTGAAAGAGTAAAATCTCCCAATCCCTTTGTTTATAAGGAATTGAGAGATTTTTTGATTT
>CANQHQ010000018.1 GCA_947623825.1 uncultured Bacilli bacterium | reverse complement strand
ATGGGCGGAGCTCTTTATATTCACACCAGCATAGCTGGTGGTTTTATATGTGACCTAACACGGTCACATAATAAAAACCGTCAAAGGATTTTCCTTCAACGGTTCTTTTTTATCCATGAATTTGGTTCATTACTTCTTCAGCAAAGTTTTCTTGTTTCTTTTCGATTCCTTCTCCTACTTCATAACGAACCATCGCAAGAACCTCTCCTCCGTGATTACTTACATATTTTCCAACGGATTCTTTATTCTCTGCTTTAATAAAGATTTGGTTAACCAAACAAACTTCTTCATAATATTTATTTACTTTTCCAACTAAAATTTGTTCTACCTTCTCTTCTGGTTTTCCTTCGTTCAATAATTGTTCCTTCATGATTTCTTTTTCACGATTTAACACTTCTTCCGGAACATCGTTAGAAGTCAAGTAAGAAGGATTCATAGCGGCTACATGCATAGCAACATCCTTTGCCACTTCTTCATTGGCTCCTTCTAGTAAAACCAAAGAACCAATCTTTCCTCCCATATGAGAATAAGTTCCAAAAACTTGAGAATCTGTTTTTGTTACTCTTTGAAAACGACGGAAAGATAATTTTTCTCCAATCGTAGCAATGGCATTCGCTACCATATCAGAAACCGTTCCTTCTTCTGTAGAAAGTTCCATTGCTTCTTCTACGGTATTTGCCTTACTTGCTAAAACAAGATCCGTTAGTTTCGAAACAAAAGATTGAAAAGCTTCATTTTTCGCAACAAAATCTGTCTCAGAATTGACTTCTAAAATCACTGCTTCATTTCCATTGACACGAATACTTGTCGTTCCTTCAGCCGCAATTCTAGACTCTTTCTTTGCTGCCTTCGCAATTCCATTTTCTCTTAACCAATCGATGGCTTTATCCATATCACCAGAAGTTTCTTGTAAGGCTTTCTTACAATCCATCATTCCAGCACCTGTTTTCTCTCTTAGCTCTTTTACATCACTTGCGCTAAACATATTCCATTTCCTCCTAGAATTTTTATTTTAATGCTTCAAGCAATTCTGCTTTTTTCATTGAAGTATATCCTTCAATCTTCTTTTCTTTCGCCATTGCCTTTAATTCTGCCACTGACATCTTAGATAAATCTTTTTCAGGATTTTCCTCTTTCTTTTCCTCTTTTTCTACCTTTTTTGTTGTTTTCTTTTCTACCTTTTCTGTCTTTTCTTCTACTTCTTTTTCTTTAGAATCTTCAACAACTACTTCTTCTTTTTCTTCTACTTTTACTTTGCTCTCTTCTTTGTCGTCTTCTTTTTTCTCTTTCTTAGTAGCCTTTGTTTTATCTTCTTCTGTCAAATAATCAATAATCTCATTTCCATTTGCTTCTGCAATCGCATTAGAAAGTGCTCCAATCATCAATTTTACGCTTCGTACTGCATCATCATTTCCAGGAATTACATAATCTACCATATCTGGATCACAGTTCGTATCCACTACACCAAATACAGGAATTCCTAAAATTCTTGCTTCTTTAATGGCAATCTCTTCTTTTCTTGGATCCACAATAATCAAAGCTTCTGGAATTTTCTTCATTTCACGAATTCCACGTAGATTTTTATTTAACTTATCATATTCTTTCTTAATTTGAATGACTTCTTTTTTAGGTAAAACTTCAAAAACCCCATCTTTTTCCATCTTTTCAATTTCTTCTAGTCTTTTAATTCTAGAACGAATGGTCTTAAAATTGGTTAAAGTTCCTCCTAACCATCTTTCTGTAATAAAGTACATATTCGTACGAACGGCATTCTCTTCAGCTGCTTCTTGTGCTTGTTTCTTCGTTCCTACAAATAATACTTTTCCTCCCTCACTTGCAATCTGATACAAAGCCGCATAAGCCTCTTCCATCTTCTTTGCGGTCTTTTGTAAATCGATAATGTAAATATCATCACGAGTCGTAAAGATGTATTCCTTCATCTTTGGATTCCATCTTCTCTTTTGATGTCCGAAATGAACACCTGCCTCTAATAAATAATTCATTGAAACTACTGTCATATTTTATTTTCTCCTTTTCGTTATTTCTTCTATTAATTTCTAAAATTCATCACCCAATGGGCACTCGACGAATCAATTCACTAATATGCTTATTTTTCTAAAGCAGCCACTAAATCTGCTTTCTTCATAGAAGTATATCCTTCGATATTCTTTTCTTTTGCCATTGCCTTTAATTCTGCAACGGACAATTTAGATAAGTCTTGTTTGTCTTCTTTTTTCGTTGCTTTTTTCTCTTCTTTGTCTTTCTTTTCTGATTCTTTCTTTGATGTTTTCTTTTCCTCTTTGACTGTATCTTTTTCTACTTTTGTTTCTTCTTTCTTTACAGGTTGATTCTTTACTTCTCCGGCTTTCGCAACTTCAACCAAATCACGGAATGCTTTTTCATCCTGAATCGCGATTTCACTTAACATCTTTCGATTGATTTCAACTCCTGCTTTTGAAAGTCCATTGATAAATCTAGAATAACTAATATCATTGGCACGACATGCAGCGTTGATTCGCGTAATCCATAACTTTCTGAAATCTCTTTTCTTTTGTTTTCTATCTCTGAAAGCATATTGACCAGAATGCATTAGTTGTTCTTTTGCAGTCTTATATAATCTATGTTTGCTTCCAAAATATCCCTTCGCTTGTTTTAATACTTTTTTATGACGAGCCTTTGTAACAGCTCCGTTTTTCACTCTTGCCATTCTTTTTCCTCCTCTACATCAAGATTAAATAATATTCTTTAATCTGCTTCTGTCTGCGCTACTTAAATGTACGCTCTCTCTCTTTCCACGATTGTAGGCAGCATTCTTACTACCTGTATTATGTCTAGAACCTGGATGACCGATTGTCACCGTTCCACTTTTTCTTACATTTAGAACTTTTTTTGTTCCCTTATGAGTTTTTAATTTTCCCATTTTGTCCTCCTATTTCTCTTTTTTTGGTGCTAATAACATTATCATGCTTCTACCATCTAATTTTGCTGGTTGTTCAATGATGGAAATTTCAGATAATCTAGCCGCAAATTTATCTAATACATCTTTTCCCAATTCCGTATGTGCCATTTGTCTTCCTTTAAAGCGAATGGATAATTTGATTTTATCTCCTTTTTCCAAATATTTCGTTACATTACGAAGTTTCGTTTCAAAGTCACCAACATCAATTACAGGTGACAAACGAAATTCCTTCAATTGTGCACTAGATGCTCGTTGTTTTTTCGTTGCTTCTTTCTCTTTCTTTTGCTTTTCATAACGATATTTGTTGTAATCCATTACTTTACAAACTGGCGGATTTCCATTTGGATTCATCAAAACCAAATCCAATCCTGCATAACTTGCTAATATAAGAGCATCTTTCAAGTTTTTCACTCCTACCTGCTCTCCATTGGGACCAATGACTAAGACACTACTGGCTCTTATCTGATCATTAATGAGTAGACCATTCTTATTGCTTGCTATGTGAAACACCTCCATTAAATAAAAAGGATGAATTCAAAAACCCACCCTAAAAAGTCAACGTAATAGTAATTATTAAAATAATTTTCTACACGGCTCTTTACCCAAAGCGAAAGGCAATCAGGTGGATATAAAATCACTTTCCTTTTTTATTTCCGTCCCTATTATAGAAAAAAGAAGGATAAAAGTCAAGAAAAAATAGAAAAAACAAAGATTTTCTTTCACTTTTTAAAGAAAAAAGCCCCATACAATAAATTTTGAACCAAAAAGAGGACTAAAACTTAGTCCTCATAAACAATCCTAAAGAGTTTTAACAGAAGGAGTTTCTTCCTCTACTGGTGTTTCACCAAGCCAAAGGGCAATATCATCCTCGGATATTTCGTTAGAAATAGTCTCTGCAGTTTTACTAGTTTCTGTATTCTCACTAGATTTTGAATCTGTACTAGGATTTTTGAAATAATCTGGATCAATGGTATAAGTAACCGTTGGTCCCTCTTGTGATTCCGATTCTTCTACAGTAGTAGTCTCTTCTGTAGCAGCTTGTGTCTCTACTGGTGCAGCCTCACCATTCGCACTAGCAGTGGAAGGTGAACCAGCTTCTAAAGATTGCGTTTCAATCTGGTCAGCACTTTGA
This sequence comes from uncultured Bacilli bacterium, assembly GCA_947623825.1. Lineage (GTDB taxonomy): Bacteria > Bacillota_I > Bacilli_A > RF39 > UBA660 > Alloscybalousia. Next base: position 26,531 of record CANQHQ010000018.1, on the reverse strand, counting down.
GTAGAAGCAGCATTCTGTTTATTGAATTCATCTACAATCCGATCTGGATCCCAGTACTCAACACTTCCATCACCCGCATCATTTCCTTGATTTGGGTCTACAAACGGTGTAAAATTACCAGATCCTTGTTGTGGACCTAAGTCTCCACCTGGAATCTCAGCAGGTGGAACTACATCATGTGGTGTAATATTCTCTCCTGTCGTATTCTCAGGAGTATTGGTATTTTCATTATTACTATCTTTTATCACATCTTCAGCTGTCTTACCATTAGAACTTCCTGGATCAGTCGAAACAGAACCTGGTTTAATATACTCAGAATCCACATTCATATCTTGTTTAGACTCTGTAATAAGTCCTAACTCGATGGCTTTTTTACGAGCCTCTACATCTCCATTTTCTGCTTTTTCGACAAGATTATTATAATAAACTCCAAGTCCAGCTGTTTTACCATCGTTATAAGCATCTGCTACAGTAATATTTACAATAATCTGATTAGCACCATCAATAACATGGTTTTTATTATTTAAATAGTTTGCTTCATCACTTGGACCCGTACCAGTCGTAGAGTAATAATTATAAGCATATTGATAAACCGTATCATAGACAACGGATGTATGGTTATCACTCAATTGCTCGTCAGCCTTTTGCTCAATAGCCTTAGCTTCTTTATCCGTTACCGGATTAATATATTGATTTTTTACACTTTCCATTAATTGTTTTTGTGCTTCATCAATTTTCGCCTCGGCTTCTGCTTCTGCAAGACCACGATTCATCAAATCTTTCTTTGCTTCTTGGGTTGACTTATTATTTTTGATATCTTCCGCCGTCGAATTGACATGCAATGTATCCTTTGCCGTACCCGTTGAAGTTTTCTTTGAAGAACCTGTCTTAGAAGCGGAATAAGAATTCTTTACATTCTCTTGATATTCTACAAAATAATCCCATAAATTATGAACATTTTTTGGGAAATTGTTCATTCTTTGAAGTTCCCCATCAATAATCGCATCAATCTGTTGAACTGGATAAGAAGTAGCATGAATTCTACTCAAGAAAGTAACTTCTTTACTAGCTAAAATTACTTCATCTAAAGACTCTCCAGATCCAATCTTAGAATCGATAAAAGCTTCTCGTTCCATTGCATCTTTTGTAGGCATATCACTAATAAACTCATTATAACTATCAAACTTCTCATAAAGACTAGAACAAGAACGATCTGTTACAGAAGAAGATTCATTCGTCAAAGCATACGTTCCAAAGAAATAAGAATCCGGATTTGAAATTCCAAAATCTTGTTTTAATACAGTTTCTGGATTAAAATCTTTGGCATTACTCATATATGCTTTAAATTCTGGATCATACAAATCTGCTTTCTTCGTATCTTCTATAACTGTACCCTTTGAATTCGTATGATAAATCTTTGCTTCCCCTTTAATGTTATACATTCTTGCTACAACAGAATCAGCTTGGAACAATGCATGTGTTGCAAAAGCAGTCACTTCATCTGCATAGCGAACATCGCTATCATTCAAGTTAGAAGTATACATATCTTGCCATAATTGACGTTGCGCTTTCGCAGCTTCTGTTCTCTCCTCGTCAGTAGTAGCATTCATCACGCGATTATGTCCTTCTAGTAATCTTCGACATACTTCTTTATCTTTTTGATTTTCAAAAATATCAGTAATCACAGTTGGATCTACTGCTTTCATTGAAAACAAAAGATGGAATTTTTCATAGACAACACGAAGCGCTTCATCCGGATTCATCGTCTCTTTTTCCCCTGTACGATCAGAAAGAACCGTAACCGTATCAAGACGCTCTCCATTCATTACATAAGCGATATACTCATCATTCGTAATCTGACGTTCATTTCCATTTTCATCTACAATAGTTGTAGAATACTCATTACTTGCCAAAAGCAATAAACGCATTTCCTCTGCCGTTAATCCTAAGCGACTCGTTACTCCATCTTTTTCATAAGTAATTTGCCCCATTACCTGATTAAGAGCATTCAATTTATCATATAAACCTTTATAAAAATCTTTTTGAATTCCTTCTGGTGCATTGGCAACATACTCTTCCCAAGTAGCACCATTGATATCAAATTTTTCAGTAGCATTTTCATCTACATCCGAATTTTCTTCACTCTCTGTTTGAACTTGCTCTGTTTTTGCATTATTAGCAACACTACATGCAACCATTCCTAATCCAGCAACCGTCGCAATCCCTGCAGCCGCAAGCACTTTCTTAATCTTTAATTGTCTATCTGCTCTCCTAGTGAAATCATCATATTGAGCCACTACCTGTTGGTACTCTCTCATATGATTTTTTCCGTACTGAGTCATGATCGTAGATGGGCTTACCTGGTTGGTTTGGGCAACTGCTCCGATAAAACGAGCAAGTGCATCCGTCGCTTGGTCTCTTCCATTTTCATCGATTGCTACGCGAAGGAAAGTACCATCTTTTAACTGTACAATCGCATCCGTAGCTACAGCGCTAGCACCCTTATTTTGAGTGCTAACGGTAACTTTTCTAACATCTTCTAAATTAAGTTTTTGTAAATCACTATAACCTATCATTTATATGATTCCTCCAATCTTATTTACTACAATATTTACCAGTATAATAGTATCCATCTTTTAACAAATCTTGATTGTTATATATTGGTGAACATTGTCTAAATGTTTGTCTCTGTTGAACAGTATTACATGTTTTTTCACGATAGAAATGAACATCACCATACAATTTTTGTGCTGGCTTTACAACGACTTCTTTCTCCGTCGTAACACGTTGATTTACATAACCTGGAATTGTCTTCGTCTCGAACGAACTACAAGTTGCTTGCACTTCTACATCAGAATTGTATGCGGTAACAGAACGAACTTGTTCTTTCCACATAACAATCGGATGGCTAACGCAATCATTCTTACAAGCATCCCAGTCGATTCCTACTTCAATCCAACGAGAAGAAGCAGTTTCGGCAGGTGGATTTTCTCCTACATAAGTTCTACCAGAATCAACCCAGTTACCACTTACCTGATAAATCTTTCCACCAGTAACTAGATAACTCCAGTTCGTACATACTGTATATACATAATCAGCACTATGTACTAAGGTTTCCTTCGTCACATATACTTTCTTACGTTCTTCACTAATCGTTCCAACTTGAACTCTTTGCCAACCAAGATCTTCTACTACTTTATAAATCGTATTTTCTTCTTTAACGCTTTCTCCATTTTTAAGCATCTTCGTCGTCCAACTAGACCAGTTAGCACAATGAGCCTCTATTACTTTTTGATATTCATAAATAGCACCTGGCTTCGTTGGTGGAGGCGTTGGCGTTGGTGTCGGTGTTGGAGTTGGCGTTGGTGTAGGAGTCGGCTTCGACGTTGGTGTTGGTGGAGGCGTAGGTGTTGGTGTCGGTCCTGGTGTCAACGTAGGTGTTGGTGTCAAAGTTGGTGTTGGAAGTGTAGTTGGCGTTGGTGGTTGCCAAGTTGGTGTAGGATTTGATGGTGGTTTAACTGTTGGCGTAGGTTTAGAAGGAATACTAGGCTTTACATATTCTTTCTTTTCCTCTTCTTTTTCACACACTTCTGTTGTACAGTAAGCATAACATCCAACATGTACTAAAATGTAATCCTCTTCTTCTCCACATTTTAGATTTACTTTTAGTAGATATTCTGTCTCTTGTTTTTCAATCGTAACATAAGACTTCGTAACATCACAAGAGTTTCCATCTTTATCTACGAATGGAAGTAATAGCTTCAAATCAAGCATCTGTTGTAAAGTCAAAGTCTTCTTATCTCCTACATTTTCAGGCAATCTTTCAGCCGTATAATATAGAAGAGCCGCATCTTTCATTTCTTGAAGATTGGCATTAAAAATCTGACTTTTCAATGGATTTAATGCTTCGATATATGCATTCATATTAGGCCATGGAACAAGCCAAATAAGCAATAATACAAAGATGACAATTAGAATTAATTTAAGTAAAAATTCTTTTAGTAAATTACTTTTTCTTTCTTCTGTATACATATTAAAAATCTCCCCCTTTGGTTAATATGTGCCCTATTATAACACAAACCAAATTTTTTGTCAATTATTTTCTCAAGGTAACAATCGTCGTACCAACATTAAAAAAATCTATGTAAAAATTTTCCACGAACTTTTCTTTTTTTAGTACCTCTTGCACGGTCTTTCGTAAAACTCCTGTTCCAATTCCGTGGATAATCATCACTTTCTCTGTCCCCATCTTATGATGATCGCGAATAAATTCATGAACCAAAATACGCGTAATTTCTCGATCCATTCCATGAAGATCCAAACTGGGTAAACTAGATGGTAGCACCGGCATGATACCCTACCACATCTACTAGTTCTGGCATGGAATTCTTCCCGCCTAGTTTGGTTACAGACAACGCACCTGCAATATTGGCAAGTCGAAGAGAACCATAAAGGGAAAAACCGTTACAAATAAAGTAAGTAAAGGCTCCATGAAAAATATCTCCCGCTGCGGTCGAATCCACCGGATTGGTAACTGTTAACGTCGGTACGATGACAGGCGTTCCACCAATTTCCGTATAGGATCCATCTTTTCCTAAAGTAATAATTACCGTATTATGAAAGGCATCTGTTAAACTGCGGAAGCAAGAACGAAGGGTTTCCAAATTCGAAACATCGATAGAGGTCTTCGTATACTCTTCCGCAAAATCTTTCGAACAAACCAAATACTTCACATAGGGACATAGTTCGACGATAGAAGGCTTTAAATTTCCCGCATCAATCACACTGATACAATCCGGATACTTCTGTAGTAAATACTTAGAAACTTCAGGTTCTTCGCCATCGACCAAGATACAAGTCGGTTGAATCGAAAAATCTCGATTCTCCACAAATTTTTTCTTATCACGCGAAACGATAATCGTTCGACTACCATTGGCAGAATTTGCTAAAATATAACTTGTACTTGTATGAAAAGCATCTGAGGTTTCCAAATAGTCAATATTCGTACCGATCTTGCGAAACTCCTCTTTAATTCTTTCCCCATATAAATCATGACCTACCACACCAATAAATGAAGTTTGCATTCCCCATTTAGATAGAAGATAAGCAGCATTCGCAGCAGCCCCTCCCCCACATTCTACACCCGGAGCAATTCTCATTTTTGTATTCTCTATGGGATATTCATCAATCGGTAGTGTTATGTCATACGCGGCATGTCCAATACATACAATATTTTGCATATATACCACCTAACAAAGATTATAACAAAAAAAGAATTATCATGAAAGATAATTCTCTATTTTTTTTACATTTTGTAAAACAATTGACAATCGTTAGAAATACCAAGAAGATAACCAACGAAGGGTATCTAGATATCCGCTCGGTGCTGGTGTACCTGAAACAACTGGATAAAAATAAGTAAATAACAAAATCACAACAGCTACATAGAATACCAAGAACGCATTATTATGAAGCTTATCATTAATCAAACGAACGAGCGAAACAATCGCCAACATAATAAATGGTAACGTTGGGAAATAATGATACAAGAACATTACTCTTCCAATAAATAGATAAGGAAGCCACGTACACAAGATAAAGAGTACAATGAAAGAGTTTTCACGATCTCTCTTAAGAAGTGCCATAAGGAAAGATGCTACTGCTGCAAATATACCAACCCACCAAATGGCTGGATTTCCAATTCCAACAATGGTTTCTCTCATCGAAGAAGAAAGATAATTGACATAGTACCAAACAGGTTTTGTCATGAATGGCCATGTATACCATGAAGATGAAAAATCATGGGTAGCATCCAAATGAGAATGATAATCAAACATTCCTTTGATTTGATTGATCACTGCTGAAACACTATTAATATTTCCAGGTACAACATTTGGAAACAATAAATAAGACAATAGATAAATGGTACATGGTACGAAAACAAAGACAAGAACACAGAATCCAATAATTTGCCATAATTCTCTCTTTTCTTTTTTCGTATTGCTAACACGATATCCATACTTGAAGAATAAATCGACAAAGAACGCAATCGCAAGAGCAAGACCTACATATAAACCAGTCCATTTAGTCGCAATTGCACAACCAATAAATAAACCAGAAAGTCCAAGATAAAGCAATTTCTTTCCTAAAGGATCCTTCTTTGCAAGGACCAGATATTTATACATAAAGAGTGCAGACAAAATCATGAATAAAACCAAGAAAGAATCGACTGTCCCCATACGAGTTTGTGCAAAATGGAAATTATCAAACATCATCAAGATAGCTGCTAAAAATCCATAACGACGATCTTTAAAAATACATTTACCGAATGCATACATCACTGGAATCATAAGAATACCAGCCAAATTTCCCATTAATCGATAAAAGAATGGTGCCATACCAAACAAAGCAACCGGAATCGCTTGAATCAACTTTCCAAGAGGTGGATGAACCCATTCATAAGCATTCAATCCATTCGCATATTCATAAGCACTACGTGCAAAATAAATTTCATCAAAATAAGCACTATTCATATAATTGATGTTAGCAGGAACTGTATCCTCTTCATCAATCAAATTCTTACCATGATCATCGAGAGATTTTACAGAAAGTTTCTCTCCATACGTATCATATAATTGAAGTTCTCCCAATACGCTGTCAGATCTGGAAACAATTTTTACATATTTTGCTTGTTCCCCAATTGCGAAATCGTTCCACGAAAAAGCCATCGTCTCTTGTGCAGTTGTAGTGAGTTGGTAAGATAGATTATCATCCGATAAATAAATATCATAATCTCCTACGATATTTCCTCCATAGAGACGAATCTGTGATATTTCAACCGAATCCCCTTCGATTTCAAACACAGCCTCTGTTCCTGCTCCTTCAAATTGAGAGAAAGTTTGAGGATTCGTTGTAGATCCTAAATTGATAAATGAAATGATTCCATAAATTAAAACTAAAATTCCAATAATCATCCAATCCGCTTTATGAAGTTCTCTCGTCTTATCACTAAGATTAGCAAAGAACCGACTAATCCCGGATTTCCCCTGTTTCATATTCTAGCCTCCTATCATCTATAATCATACCAAAAAAAGATTTTTCTTGGAAGATAATTTCTTTATTTTTTTTAGTTTTATGTAAAGAAGAAAACAAATTCATACGAAAAAGAGAACAAAAAGGAAAATCGTTCCTCATTCGGATTCTTTTAAAAGATTTTCTATCAAAAATCAAGATTCCTTTTCTTGGGAAAGTTCCTCTTCAAACAAGGAATCTACAATTTTTTCTGCCTCTAGATCTTCAAACATTTTCTTCATAGTCGGATTCTGATGAGTCAATTTTTTAATCGTTAAATCCTCTACTTTTCGATTGGCAAGTCGTAAATTGTTCTCACTAGACAATAAATTTTCTTTCATCTTTTGTAAATGATCAATTACTTTATCAATCTCCTCTATTGCTTTTTGAAATTTATCACTAGCCAAACGATAATTTCTTCCGAATCCTTCTTTAAAAGAATTCATATTTTCTTCAAAATGAGAAATATCAATATTTTGGTTTCGAATCACAGTTAATTCTCTTTTATAATCCAAAGTCTTCATGGCAAGTCCTCGAATCAAGGTAATGAGTGGAATAAAGAATTGAGGACGAATCACATACATTTTTTCATATTTATGAGATAAATCAACAATTCCATTATTATAATATTCATTATCCATTTCCAATAAAGAAACAAGAACGGCATACTCACAATTTTTCTCTCTTCGATCTTTATCTAGTTCTTTCAAAAAATCTTCATTCTTATGTTTCGAAGAAGTCATATCTGCTTCGTTTTTCATTTCAAACATAATGGAAACAATTTCCGTCCCATCGTCATCATAATCTCTAAAAATGAAATCTCCCTTCGAACCGGTTTTAATATCATTGTCTTTTTCAAAATACGCATTCTGAAATAATGGTCTCAATTGATTAAAGGCATTACTACAGTGTTGTTCCAAAGATTCCCCAATCATTTTCGTAGATTGTCGTGCTTTGAAATCTTTATAATAAGCAAGCTGTTCTTCCTTACTCTGAATTTTTTCTTCATACCCCTCTTTTAAACTCTTCTCTTTCAAAAGAAATTCTGTCTGATTGGTCGATAACTGATTTTTCAAATCATCAATCATTTTTTCTTTTTCATGAATGGCATTCTGAATCTCTAATTTTTTCTCCGTTTCTTGTAATTGTAATTGATTCTTTAAGTCAGAAATCTCCAACTCTCTTTTGGATAAAGTATCCCGAAATTCTTTTTCTAATTGATTCTGAGTACGTTCTTCTTTGACTTTCAATTCATTTTTTAATTCTAAAATCTCTAATTCTCTCTGATTCAAATCCTTATCAAAAGATACCTGTGCTTCTTGAAGCGCATTTTTCTTTTCTTGCTCAAACTGCTTTTTTCTTACCTCTAATTCTTTCTCAAATTCTTGATTTCTAATTTGTTTTGCAATCGATTCATAATCGGTCTCACTAATTTGAAATACTGTCCCACATTTTGGACATTTAATCTCGTTCATTCTCTACCTCCGTCATAAATAATCCATCTCCCTTTAAGCATAACACAATTAAAAAAAGAAAACAAAAAAAGTGAAAATATTTTATTGATTCCAACGAAAAAGGATGACTTTCATCATCCCCTATAAGTAAGCAAGCAAATAGTTTTCTCCATGTCATGAACCAATAACGGAGATTTTGCTCTAATCATGACTGATATCGATATCAAAATGGATTTCTTGATGAACATCATCTGAGAAAATATCATCTATAAAATCGTTAGTAGATGTTTTAAGTTCAAAGTAAAGATCTTCTCTTACTTTCGAACTATTCGGATAACTTCGTGCCGATATTACAGATTGCGTACACCAATAATTATTTTTTAGGCAACCATCTTCGCCACCATTTCTTGCGAAAATATCATCCGTTTTCTCTTTCATTTCTTTTGCATCTTGAACTAAAGCATCATAGAACTTTTGAGCATAACTATCGACATCAATGTATTTAAGGTGTTCCAGTTTTTCTTTTGTTGCAGCAAAACGATCCCTCTTATATTCGTCCATCGAATCGTATCCTGTAATCTTTTTAAGTGCCATCGAATCAGACTTAAATTCTTTAACGCCGTCTTTAGTAATATTATCTTTATTACTTGCGTATTCAACAAATCCTTCATCGTATCCTTTATAACCTAACATTTCGTAAGATATCCACTTTAATGAATAAGAGTCAGGTCTACCATCTGGATTCCAAGGCTGATACCAGTGAATATTCGCAATACCTTCACCACCGTATAAATTGTCTCCACGAGAACCAACTTTATATAGTCCAGGTACCATTGTTATCCGATTTTCAATCAAATCATCAATATCATCCAATTCAATCTTTGACCACTCTTCCGCAGTCAATTGTTTGTATTGCGTTACCAAACGAGCTAGATAAAATTCATTAGTTTCTTTATATGTTTCTTCATTTGGATAATTTGCTTGGAAACCTACGACTGCTTTTTGTTCATCCGTTAATTTCATGAAAGCCTGTGCTTCGATATAATCCATTACGTAAAGCGTTTCAAATACTTTACTATAGAAATCTTGAATTTCTTCTTTACTATTAATTCTTTCAGGAGTCATGTTCGAAGCAACTCGTTGATCACTATTATATTTTACCGTTAAATTCATAACGATATCACGAGAACCAAATTGTTGCATTAAGAATCCTTCACAATAGTCTTCTCCACCAGCGTTAAATCTTCGACCATAATTTTCTAAGAACAACCTGGCATCGAAGTAATGGGCCGTTTCATGTGACCAAGTCATGAAGGTTGGATGTCCGGGATCAATTGTACCATCGGTTTTCAATGTCGAATCCATAAATCCAGCCACATTCCATTCCAAATGATCTCCCCAGTTACCAGCATTCACTCCATGTTCTGCTGGCCAAATATTCACAATTTCATCGAAGTTCTTATGGAATGGTTCTTCTGTCGTATATGGCATATTGAAGACCGATGCTCCACTTATATCTTTCGTCGTACGTTTATCAATTTGGTATAGATGCATATTATTGAGTAAAGTCCGATCGTCCAAAATATCATAAATCGTATTGTAGTAAGAGGAAATACGTCCAATATAAGCTTCCATTTTTTCTTTAAATGGTTCTAACTCATTCGGATCTGTTGGATCAGTCATATAAACTCTTTGAGCACCAATCGTAAATTGCGCAGGAGCAGAAATAATATAACCCGCCGTATCAGGAAGCGTCAAAATTGGTAATGCAAAATTATAAATATTATATCTTGATCCACTATAAGCCTTATCTTCTGTACTCAAATGATCCCATAAAGTATAATCAATATCATCCTTATGTCCTTCGACTGGAATTTCTACTAAAATACCTTTGAATTGACTAGCTATCCATTCATCCATATCGTAATCGCTTACATGAGTAACAACATATTCTAATAAATCAGGTATATGATCAAGTCCTGTGTATTTACTAAGAAGATTCACATATCTTATATCCGTTTGATTCGTATTAAAGTTTACTCCTGTTCCATCATTAAAGTATAAATCAACGATTCTTGATAAAGTCAAATTCTCATTAAATCCTTGCATATTGAATAGAACAAAGTCATAGAACTTCATACCATTAACTTCTAGGTCATAGAAACGTCTAAAGTAATTATAAGTATATAATGCCTTCTCTATCTTTTGATCTCGTTTTACTTCACGTTCAATATAACTATTAATACTATCGTCGTTCGAAGTGTTTGTATAATTACTATTCGATAAGTATTTTAAAACAAATTCTTTTAATTCTTTCTTGGTAGTGTCATTATAGAAATCACGATAAATTCGACTATCATTATTGGTTGTTAATATATCTAAATTATTCGTGTAATCTAAACCTTGTAAATAATTCGTTAAATTATTTACTACTTGAGAATCGGAATGAATAACGTAATGATTGTAATGATAATCAATAGGAAAATCATTTACTTTATAAGTAGCCACCATATCATAAATTTTATCGAACGTAACAGTTAACTCCATCGTTGCACCATTTTTAAATATAATGATAATTTTACTGATTTTCTTCGGTGATTCAGTAGTTAAGTATGTTACAAGACTACCATCTTCGGCAATCGGAACGATATGTGTAACTTCTTCACTTAACAACAATCCATTCGTTACACCCTTTCCCAATTCAATGATTTTATCATCGTCATAGAAAGGCATGATTTTCTGCAAATTACTGTATAAAATTTCTTTATCACTTTCATATCCATCGACTGTTTCTAGTTTTGTCTTCGTTTCCTGAATAAGGGTTGGAAGATAATCAATAGAAGTATTTCGTAAATACCAAAGAGAAGTATCAAAATTTGCTTTTTTAAATAATTCTTCATTGACTTGATCAGCTGTAATTACTGTAACGCTAGCATTATCGAGCGTCTTATTTCCTAATAAATGATAGTTATTTTCTGATTCACTCGACATATTATTTGCGAATGGAACAATATTACCTCCACCACCATAGGTACCTACGTCAATGTTATTTTTCATCACAACATCCGTGGTAGCGCAAGCGAAACTACAACTAATAGTAGTACCCCAATTGGAATATGCAACTTTTGAATAGTTATTTAATAGATACGATTTACCAGAAACATTTCCAATAAAACTGCTATCAAAGTTCCAAGAAGTGGATAACGTTCCATCAACGTAACAGTTTTTAACAGTAGAATCTTGTAATATACCAACAAGTGAGCCTATCTGTTGAGGATAACCACCGGCATCACCCATTTTGAAATTAGTAACGCGACATTCTTCAATCGTCGAGTTCTTCACTGTTCCGATTAACAAACCAGTTCCGTTATGAGCATTCGTTCTATTGACATTGTTGATAAAGACATTCTTAATAGTTGCGCCCGTTGCGATATTCGCAACAATTCCATGGTCATTAGTAGAATTCATCACAACCGTATCGATTTTTAAGTTTTCAATTGTACCCTTTTCAATGTTATCAAATAATGGTTTCGTTACATTTAAAATCGTATAGCCATTACCATCGAGATGACCACTATAATCACTAGTTACATAAGTTGCTGTATCCACACTGATAAGACTTGCATCATAGTTACGATTGAGAGTTACATCTTCTCCTCTTTGAAGTTTTTCAAATAATACTTTAATAGCCGTTTCTGGATGCATTTCGTTTTGTGCCTGATCCCCATCAATCGTACCGTAATCGACTCTTATGATTTGGGATTTCGTACCCTCTTTCGTCACGTATTCATATTTTAAAGATAAAGTTAACATATGGGTAGCTTCATCTTCTATTACTTTCAAAATACGTGCTCGAGTAGTTGGCATATAATCCATTTCAATTTCAACAAAATATTGACTGAAGTTTTCATAAAGATCACTTACAGATACTTCTTCCATAAGTGTAATCACTTCTTCATCATCTTTATTTTCTATCTTATATAGATTAATATCTGAAATATTCTTTAGTTCAATATTATTTTTTTCTAATGAGATAGTTTCATCGAGAAGAACCTCATCTTTGATATAATTAGCACTCTTTTCGGTCGAATCAATATCGCGATCATAAGTAGCAGTTACTTTAACATCATATCTTAAACTTTGATTTTTATGGAAAGTAATTTCATCTTTATAAGCGTCGCTATATAGAATATTACCGCTCTCATCAGTGATTAAGACAATTGCATTTTGAACAAGTGCACTATCCGTATCTTTTAAAGATAGACTTACTTTGACATCATCATTTACTACTTCATAAGTAAAATCATTAATCAAAACAGCATCTTTTAATACTTCTAATTGGAAAATAGCAGCATTCTTTAAAGTCACCTTTTTACCATTACTTAAAAGAATATCAGTAATCGTTATTTTCTTTTTACCAGAACTATAGTAACCGTCTAAAATTAATTCATAACGATCTTCATTTTTCGTCACGGTATATTCTTTATTATTGATAATTACTTTATCTAAGGAAGCGCCTAATTTTTCATCAATTCCTGCAATAGAAAAGTCTAATTTTATTTTTTCATTCTTTTCAAAGTAAGAATTATCCTTTTCACTGATTACTTTAGCATCTTCAATCGTAATATTATCGTAAGTATTTGAATCATATAATCCGTACTTAACAGAAAGTAAAGTTTCGTTTGTAAATTCATTCTTTTCTCCAGTTAACTCATTTAAAGCATCCGTATCTAAATCGTAATTTGCTTTAAAAATCAAATCGAGATTTTGATCTTTCTCAACATCATCAAAAGTTACTACGTTATGACCAGGAACGATGGTAGCCGACTGACTACCTAATTGAATCGTTCCATTATTGAAATCATTCTCGTTACCTACCGCATTTTTATCTAGAACAACATCAAAGTCGAAAGTGGCTTGACCTTCACTATAATCATCCGTAATCGTTAAGTTCTGGATGGTTGGTTTGTCTTTTAACACTTCGATGGTAATCTTTTTTTCAGGTACCGAAAATTGATCGTTGTATAACATGTTGTAGTATCCCGTCAGTGTTAATTGAACCCTCGTAGCCTTTATATCAATCGTACCTGATTCAGCAGGAACTGTTAGAAATACTTTGGATTTCGTATAACCAGAAACGGATGAAGCTTGATAATTAAGACCATTAATCGTAATGGTTGAAACCCGAGAATAGTCACTATTTCTCTTATATTGTTCTCTCGCATACTTGTTAATACTATCATCGACATGAAGCTCAATCGCAATCTGATAGTTCTTTTGATTTTTTGTAACATATAAGCTATCACTTAATTCTTTATTACTATTATCTGTAACATACATTTTTGTAATATAAATATTTTTAGTAACTAAAATCGAAGCTTCTCCTAAACTTTTCTTCGCATAAGTATAACTATCAGATAATTCGTAGTCGGCTAAAACCTTAACTGTATAATAACCATCGGCATTACCATCATAAGATAAAGATAATTCTATATTATCACTTAACTCTTCTTTTGAAATTTCTTGTTGTTTAACAATTCTACCGATAGAATCAACTAAAACCACTGTTAATTTATCTGTAGCCGAAGTAGTATCTTTAAACTTAAAATGAACTTTCACACTTTTGTTGGCATCGTTATCTTCAACTGTTAAGTCTTCTACAGTTGGAGCATCTTTTAAAACGGTATAAGTCAAAGTATTAGTAGTATAATCTTCGCCGTTATAAAATGTTTTTAATTCATTTAATTCAACATCATTGAGTGTTACAGTATGTTTTCCAGGAGTTGTATCTGCACCTACTAATTGCACTTCATAATTATTTCCATCTTGTTTCGTAATCGTAAAATTATGGTGTTGATCATCGATGGTCATATTAGTAAGTTGAATACTAGCATCACGATTGTTGGTACTCACAAATGATATAACCGGTGTTTCATTTTGTTGAATTGCATCCGTAATCGAAAAATTCGTTAAAGTGAAATGATAGTCCCCTCCAAGAGCAAAGGAGTTCGTATACATATCTTGATTATCGTAGTGGTTATTACCATCATCTGGATCACTATCGAGATCATAACTACCAATAATTTCAACGGTATAAAGAACATCATCTTTTGCTTCAAACGTAAGGGTTGTTTTCTCTTTTTCAACCGCCCCACTAGCTACGATATCCGTTCCCTGATAGATAGTAACGGTTCCACTAATAAAGGCACTATCCACATCGTTTAATTCGAAAGTGAAAGTTCCACTTGATTCATCAAGATTTAATTGACTAACATAAGGAACTTCTTTTAAAACATCTCGCGTTATTTTTAGAGAAGTCGAAGCATGTTTACCATTATCTAGTACTACTTCAGAAATAGTAAAGTCATATTTTCCGGCTTTGGTAAGAGTATCTAACGTAACCATATATACGCCATCTACAAAAGTTACATCATAATATTGATCATCAATCTTAACTTGCCGAATTCGAACGTCCTCAGGAGTAATTTTCGCTGTAAACTGAAATGCTACAGAATCTTTACTCACATAATATTCGTTGTCCGAATTTTGCTCAGTCAAAATAACTCTTGTATTTTCAGTAACATCTTCTACGACATGACCGACATCTGCGACATCGACCTTTCCATCGTGATTCACATCATAATCCTGAGCCGGTCCGAATAGGGAATGCGTATCTTCCTTTTCTTTCGTACCTTCCATATCAATCAAATAATCAATAATATCTTCGGCGTCATTATAATCTTGAATACCATCATGATTAACGTCTTTCTTTTTCCAATTAAATGTGAAAAATAAACAAATAATAACGATAAGTAATATACCCTCTAAAAGAAGTAATCCCCAAAAAACCTTTTTGTTCTTTTCCTCTTTTTGATTATAAATAAATGTATAAATACCTAAAGCGACAAAAACAAGAAGGAAAAAGATAACAACCGGTAAATAAGTAAAAGTCGAAATAACTGTTTCACTATCTTCCTGAATCACATTCTCATGATTCGTTGGAATTGGCTCTCCTTCTTTCGCATCACGAGTCACTGACACTTTAACAGAAGTCGTAGGAAACGGAATTTTATCTTCCCCATCGGAAGCAGAAATATTGGTCAAAGCAATATTGGTATCTCCTACATTCGCATCCTTTTTCACTTTTAAATGAATTTCAAAAAGGACTCCCTCTTCAGCAATTTCTCCACTTCGATTGATAATTCCAAATTTATGGTTCTCTTGATTATAAGAAATGGATTCCCAATCAATCACAGAAAAATCATCCTGATTCATCTCTTGAAATACATTGGTATCATACTTCAAGGTAGCCATCAAAGCATAAATTTTTTCTTCCTCTGGAACAGTTGCCGTGACAACTACTTCATCCCCAATTGTCAAATCTTTCTGATCGACCGTGAGCGTAATACCTTCTTTTGCCATCACTACTCCAGGTAAAACGAAAAGATGAATCAAAAATACTAGCATGATATATTTTAATTTATTGTGCATAATATCCACTCCCACAATTCAATTACTTCCCCGTTATTATACCATAAATAACTGTAAAATACTATATGTATTTTTATGTAAAATGATACGGCACAATTCTTGAATAATTTGGGCGGTACTCATACTTTTTAGGTACGAAAAAACAAGATTCGTTTTCAAAGAAAATATCATGAAAAAAGAAACTCCCCATTCGAAGAAGTTTCTAGACAAGGCAACCTAATAGGTTACTTATTTTTCTATCATGGTATCTGTAAACATCTAATGACTAAAAGCGTTAAAAAAGAAGTCAGTCCCGTACCTATCTTTTTTTATTCTTTAAAATACGTAATTGGCGATCAATTTTCTTTCGGAAATCAGCTCCTTTTTCATAGGGGATATTTCTTGGAAAACGGGTATATAGATCACTATCTTTTACCATTTGTAAATAATGATAACCCGTCTCATTGAATTTCTCGAGGAAAAGAGCCTTATCAATATAACTACCATGATAATATGGGTCTAAGTTGATACATTCATCAAAGGCTTGCATCGCTTCCATCATTTTTTTCTCTTGAACATATAATTGTCCTAACCGACGCAACCAAATTCCTTGATGATGTTTGACACTCAACAAATATTCTTTTTTCTTTTTGGAAAATACTTTCCCATCATTATCAAGAAAAATTCCTTTCGAAGAAGGTGCATCATTTAAATAATCTAAAATTGCCTGAATGGCTTTTTGACGATAAACGGCACCATAATCATCATAAACACAAACGAGTAAAAACCGTTCATCCGCATTTTGAGGTTCAGAAATGGTTTGAATGATTCGATCATAATGTTCTTGCTTGGTATAGCAACCTTTAAAGAAAGATTCTGTTTCATCGGTACTGTAATTACCAAAAATATTACTGTTAAGAATAAAATTATAACAGATTTCCATCATAGCGCTACGTTGAACCATCTTTTGAATGGTATCTTGATTCTCATTATTTTTGGCAATTTCTTTACCCATACGAGAATTGAGAGATAGAACTCGCTTGATTACATCCACATCCTTTTTTACCTCTTCACCAACAAAACGATAAGCAGTCGTATCATTTTCAATGGCGAGAAGAACCAGTTCTTTATTATTTTTTAAACGATCAGAGACATATTGAATCGCCTCACCCCAATGTGATACAGCTACCCGCGCTACTTCTTCATCATCTTGAAGATCTTTACTACATAGTTTAATCATTTGTCCATTTTTACTTAACCTTTGAAGAGCCTCTTTTTTATCATTCAAGCGAAAATACCGAATGGCCTCCTCATCAATATATTCGGCATGGTCTAAATAAAGATTGATAATTTCTTCATCCGTTTTCATTTCTTCATCTAAATCAGAAAAATTGACAATTCTCTTTTTTAAAGCCAATAAAATAAGGTTGCGATTCTTTTTCATTTTAGAGTTTTCCAAATCAAGAAAAACTTTTTTCTTAATTGCCAACCTAAGAATATCTTCCTCCTCTTTTAGTCGATCACTGATATAGAAAAAGAAGTGAGGATTCTTTGGAATTAATTTCATGGCAAACTCTTTCGAATCAAATAAATTAGAAGAAGCATACCGAAGTAAATAAGGCTCTTTCGTACCCACATATAACAAAATGTCTTCGTCTTTTTTCAATTCCTCTTTCATAAACTTAAAAATGATAGGATTTTGATAAAGAAGTTTCCAAATGAACTCTCTATCTCTTTGTAATTCTTCACTAGCATACGTAAGAGTAGAACTATCTCGATTACGATTTAACCCAACCATAATAGCAGGAAGAACAACGTCCTCATCATTTTTTAATTCGGGACTCGCATATTTTAAAGTATGATAATTCGCTCGAACCGCTTGTTCCATAAAAGATTGATTCTCACACAATTCAGGATAAAACTCTAATAAATAAGTACATTCATCATCCGCAAGGAATCTTAAAACAAAACGACCTAAATCATCAGAATTTTCTAAGCGATAATGATAGTGTTCCGCCAGTTTAGCTAGAATTGGTTTTAAATATGCCATATCATTTTTCACAGAAAAATGTAAATAATTCAGAATACGAATATTTTTTTGAAGTTCTCCCAATAAGAATTCTGGTTTATGTAAAAGTTTATTACCAGCGTATTGAATGGCTTCTACATCGATAGAAATCATCTGACTCATAAAATCAGCATCATTTTTTAAAGTATTGGGAATATAAGGTAAAAGATTCACTTGATGGAGACTGATAAGAAAATCTTTATTGGCCAATAACTCTTTGCTAAGTGATTGATAAGATAAATTTAAATCGACACTATTCCTTAAAACTTCCCAAATATCCGGATCAGCTTGTAAACGATGAGATATCCAAGCAAAGGCATTTCCATCTTTCTTAAGAGCAAACAAAGCAATTTCTTTATCATCTTTTAATTCTTGACTAGCATATTTCAAAGCACTGGAATCCACTTCTACCATCTCTTTCAAGAAATCTCTATCTTGGATAGGATGATTCGCATAAAATTCATATAAAACATCCGAGTCTTTTTTTACGGCTTCTTTCATTAAATCTTTATTATTTTTTAGTCTTTCACTAGCATAAATCAAATTGTAACCATCTTTCGCAATGGCCAATTTAACCAAATCCATATCATCCCGTAATTCTTCAGATACGAATGCAAGAGCAAGTCCCCAAATATCAATATAATGATAGGCCTTTTCTTTATCCGTAATGAGTACCGGCATTTTTGTATAAAATTCACAAGGATGACTATATAAATATGTTTCTAAAATATCATCTTGTTTTTGCATCGAAAGTGGTAAATATTCAAAAGCTACATAATTTTGACGAATCGCTTTCAAGGCCAAATCTTTTTTCATTTTTAAGCGATTAGAAGCATACTGAATAGCAGAACCATCTTCTTCAATGGCGGTAGAAACAATCTCTTCATCATCTTGATCCGTCGTACTCAAATTTTTTAGACTTTGTCCATGAAGTGCTACTTGTTTTAAGATACTTTCTCTACTTTGAAAAAGTTTAGGATCAAAATAGGCACGCAGTTGATCCCTCTTACTGATAAAAGCCATAGCGACATCCAAATCATGGAGTAAGGATGGATCTAATCGTTGAATCCATGCATCGTAATCGCAAAAACGATAAGTGGACAAATCAAGGGCTTCTAAAAGAATTCTTTTATTATTTTGTTTTTCTTTAGGAAGTTCAAAATAAAACTGAAAACGATTCCGTATTTCTTTTATAATTTCATACTCGCTATTTAAATCCACATTTTCTAAAGCAGCTTCCGCTAGACGAACAATTTTTAAATGAGAATCTTCCCATATAATTTCATAATCACCATGATCATAAGAAGTAAAAAACCAACGAAAATCTGTTTCACCACTAGAGAAAAGAGCGTAAACAACCCCATAAGGTGGATCCCAAGCCGTTGAAAAAATCAGTTCAAAATGATCCTCTTCCTCATTAATAATTGTACTGTCAGGAAGGGCGTTCCATTTGACTCCCCAATTTGCAATCGACCAAGTATACCAAGCATAATGACCATAGGTGAATAAATTATGTAAATATCTTTGACCTAATTCACAATCTTTATCATTGAGTAGTGTAACGGCATCGAAATCGATTTCTTTCTCAAGTGATGATTTTTCCTTAAAGCGTTGATATAAGACTTCAAATTCAGAAGCATTCTCTATTTTCAATTTTTTTAAATAAGAAAGCACTAAACCAGGAATTCGACTAGAAGATTCCATTCTTAATTCTTTCGGCATAGGAATCACTTTATTAAAATCAATCTGATCTAAATAGTTAGTAGAAGCATCTCTTCTAATGAGTTTTTCGGCTACTTTCCGAGAACAAACAACCCGATTGGATACAAACTCTGCCACAACATCACCTCATTTTAAATCTCTCGTATACCCTACTTTTTATTCATTTTTTCCTAAACTGTAATATGAAGAACAACAATATAAAGAAAGAAGAAAACAAAAAAAGAAGAAGATTTTATATCTTGATTACTGATTTATTTCCTCGATAATAGAATCACCATGTGTTTGAATCTTTACGGGAGTTAATATATTCGCTTTCTTTAATTCTTCTATTGTCTTAGGTCGAATCTCAACTAGTTTATCCAATTCCTCATTTGTAAAAATATAATATGCAGGTAAATGCATCTTAGTAGATCGTTCTTTTCTTAGTTTTATCAATCGTTCCTTTAAATCATCCTTAAACACATCTAGACTTTGGCAATACTTATCTTTGTAATATTCATAATAATTCGTTTCTTCTTTAGAGGATAATTCAACATAAGACTTAGCCAACTCTTCCATATTCTTTTTAGTTGAGAAAGAATCGTCACTATTCCTATGATTGAAATCATATTCCAATTGTCTAACCAAAGCATCCGCTCTCAAAATTTTATACTTCATATCCTTAGGTGCTTGATTTGTATTTAAAATCGTCTCTGGATTTGCTGCCACAACCAATACTCTTCGATAATAATCAAACTTATTAGAAGCAAACAATTTCATCATTTTAGGGGTAAGACTTTCCCATATTTTTCGTACTACTTCTCTTTGGGCTTCTACTTGTCTTAAGGGAGAATACATTCCCTTTTTAATCTTTTTACCATTAACAGAAATTTCTCTGATAAAGTCTCCTCTATCTGTTACTGTAATATCACCAACCAAATTTTT
Source organism: uncultured Bacilli bacterium (assembly GCA_947623825.1). GTDB lineage: Bacteria > Bacillota_I > Bacilli_A > RF39 > UBA660 > Alloscybalousia. Next base: position 5,822 of record CANQHQ010000018.1, on the reverse strand, counting down.
ACACTCGATATAATAGATAAAAATAGGAGTAATCACAACATAATCAATTTGAGCAGTTAAATCTTCATGTTTTAGTTTTATATCTCTTAACACATACATTCCTATATGAGCCTTTTTTAATTGATAAGCGATTTCATTTTCCCCTTCTAATCCTTTTTTTACAATATATAGTTCACTTAACAAATCCTCATTATTTGGATATTCCTCACTTAATTTTTTTAAAGCATCATATCGTTCTTGTAAATCACTATTTTCTTTATAAATAATTGTATCTTTAAATCGAAAAGCATCCATTGCATGATCTAGAAATCCCACGGTACCACCCCTATATAACTTCATTTCATCAATAATATATCACAAAGAAAAAGAAAACTCTATGATAGGATTGTATTATTTTCCCAAAAAAGTTATTACGGTTGAGTATAATAACTTTCTATCTAAAAAAACAGTTACACCATCGCTATAAATGATGAATTTACGATAAACATTCCATCATTCAAAAACCGATTGAGCAATTACTATATTTTTACTAAATACAAAAGACTAGGATTTACCTAGTCTCCAATCATCGAATATTGTGCTTGTCTTTCTTGAAGACATCAACATCCATCTCATTCGATGAATAACATTCAGTTAGAAATACAAATCTCGCAACAACGAATTAACAATATTTTATAGAACATTTATTGTTCATATTCCCAATTAATCGTATACTCATCTTTTGATAGTCCACTAAATTGATCAATATTTTCTTCAATAATAACTTTTGCTCTTTTTTGAGCCAATAATATTAATTTTTCATCTTTAGCAGCATTATCTTTTATTTCCTGTTGGGCCTTGTTAAAAGCATCGTTTGAGTCATTTACCGTTAAAGGATTTTTATTAAGAATTCCATCCTTAGATTCAATAAAATTTTCAGGTTTAAAATCATCTTTATCAACATTAGGTTCACCAATAATCGTAGCTTTAGGAATAAAAACATTAATATTATTTCCATTCACTTCAATTTTTACTTTAGATAAATTAATACCATATTTAATAGTACCCATGTATTCAGCAAATAAAGTTCTTTTCTTTTCAAATAAATGTTGAATACCACTACTAGGTTCTTTTTCATACTCTAAAACATTGTGATAATAAGCTTGATAAGTTACCAAATTCCCTGTTAACTCAATCTTTTGTATGTTTTCTGATAAATTAATTTCCTTGTCTTTCCCACAACCCGTCAAAATAATTAGAATGAATAATGCGAACAATAATTTTATCTTTTTCACTAGTAACACCCCTATCGAATCTCTACTTGATATGAATCATCAAATGCTTTAATCCATTGTTTATAAAACTGTTCAAGAACTACAATGGCTTGTTCTTTAGCAGCAGGAAGCAATTTATCATCATTTTCACTTTTCTCTAACGTTGTTTCTTGACACAATTTTCTAGCATTTGGTAGTTCTTCTGCCGGTAAATCATTACCATTTAAAAACTTGATAGAGGTAATATTAGGTTCATCTGTGATTTTAGCATCAGGTAATACGATAATAACCTTTTTATTATCTTCATCAATAGATATGTCTACATTATTAAAATCAATCCCAGCCGTAATGGTTCCTTTACATGAAACAACATAAGCAAAATCTTCAATACTATTAGAGGTTAAATCACAATTGTCTTCATCCTTACATTTTTTAGCAATTACATTATAAGTAATATTGACTGTTTCAAGATCACTTTTTTCAACGACCTTTTCTAAGGTACTCTTAACTTTCAAATCAATATTGCCTTTCCCACCGGAAATAATAAACTTTTTAACGAAAATAACAATAATCACTAAAACAAGTAATAACAAAAATACTTTCAATTTACTTCCTTTTTTTCTAACAATCTCTTTTTTTCCTTCGTTTTCCATTTTTTCTTTTTCCATACTCACACTACTCCTTCACTTATAAAACATGTAAATGACGCGAATGATTCTCCTTCTACTTCTTTCCTTATTCGTCTTTTATTACTTTAAGTAAAGTACTACTACCTCATTTTGAAAACCACCTTTTTACAAATACCACGCTTACGAATCCTATTAATGTAATAAAATCTTTTATCGTTACAAATTTAAATTGACATACAATCATATAATTTTATCAGTTATTGAATGAATACTTTTGTATTGCTTTACCCACTCTACTTTTTAATACACATTTTAATATTAGATATCATACTATCAGATAAATTCGTTCGAACTAATTATAGCACATAAAAAGATAAAATAAAATGAGTCTGAACGATTTATAATTCTTTATTATGCTTATTTTCTCTCTATAATATTACCCACAAATAAAAATTGACCCAGGGCTTCTTAAGTTTCCTGAGTACCAATCGATATAAGGATATCAAATATAGAAAAACCCATTTTTAACATGATGAAAGTTTTTTTAATTATGAACAATCGTACTGCTTCTACCCTACATATCAAACTCTTTATCTATACTTGGCATATCTTTCTCAAACCTTACAATATTTTCCACTTTTTTATTTTGTTCTTTACAAAGTTCAGAGTATTTATCATCCCAAGATAGACGATATGCCTCATTGATATCCAATTTTAATTTTTTAATCCATGTTTGTATAACCAATTCCGCATCTTTCGTTTTACTTTTATTTTCTAACTCAACACAAGTACCAAAAGGATATTCGTCCACTACGATTTCTATATCGTTATTACTAAAAACAAAACGGTACCTCTCATAACTCTCAATAAGTTTCAAGTGAAGTACATTTTCAAGCAAGAAGCAAAGATTCTCATATTCATCGGGATGAATTTGAAGTTCTATCTCTTCTTCTTGATGAATCAACTGTTTCACATTGCTTTTTAATCTTCTTTTCCAAGTAATCATACATTTTGAACCATAATCACCAATTGTTTTTCTTACTCTAAAACGGCCATCGATTTCCTTACTATAAAAATCGTATTCTTTCATTGGATGATTATATTGATCTGTACATTCATAAAAGCGACCTTGATATTCTAATTCTTGAAAACTCTTTAAATACTTAATAATTTTATCTTTACTATTTTTAGAATAATAATAGCGAATTTCTGTTTCCATATTCATTTTCTCTTACCTCTTCTTAAAGTTATTATAACACAACAAAAAGACTAAGTTTCAACTTAGTCCTCCAGCACCTATGATTTACCATATTTTTCTTATTTTATCGATTTACCGCATTCTCTACATAAAGATGGAATAAAAAACGTTTTCATTTAGATTATGATTGTTAATTTAATACTGTTTCATACTTTAACACTTTTAAATCCTCATATTAAAACATTTTTAAGGCTAATTCAAGTGCAAGATAAATGATTTTTTCTTTTTCAGATAGACGAGCTTCATTTCCTAAACTACGTGGATCCCACATACTACTATCGAGATTATCTGCAGCATAAAAGAATTGAAAAACTTCTTTATTTCTAAATTGGGATACAGCAGCCATACTAGCACATTCCATATCGACACCTAAACAACCTTGTTCTTTTCTTTTTAAAACCTTAGCCCTCGTTTCACGATAAGGAGCATCGGTTGTCCAAACTTTACCTTGAGCAAAGGAAATATTTTTTTCTTTTAAAATTTCAATAAAATCTTCTCTATATTTTTGATTGACTTCAATTTCATCACTTTCTTTTTGATAGTGATAACTTGTTCCTTCATCACGAATCGCCGAAGTTGGAATGAGAATCGCTAAGTCATCTATCTTGCTATCTAAAACCCCACAAGTACCAAACATTACAAGTTTTTCCAACCCCATAGCAAGAACTTCTTCATAAGCAACCACACAAGCTGGAGCTCCCACTCGAGACGTAAAAACCGCAATTTCTTTACCTTTATAATTGATTTTATAAACTGGTATTTTGCCATTCGCATTTTTTAAAGTAGCAATTACTTCACCATGAAAACTTTCTACAAAACGATCCATTAATTTTTGCGAAAAACAAGTAACACCTACTTTTGGAAAATTAGGAACAACATTTTCGACTTCATTAGGATCGAAAGTGGAAGTTTTACATTCATCGAAATCCGTTAAAATCATACGCATCCCCTCCTACATTTCTTTCAATATGACATAGAATTACTATCTGAATCTAATTTTTCATTTAGAAAAAATAGAAAGTTAACTTTTTTACATCTCTATCAGATTCTTTATACGTATATCCCATCTTCCTTAAGATTTAGCAACATAGATGAATCCAATTTTTTCCTATTTTTAAGACTTTTTAAATAACTTATTCAATACTGATTTTGTAGAAGTAGAAGAAATAAGATTATCTAATATACTGATTTGTTCCTCATATGATATTTCTTCATTTCTTTCAAATCTAATAATGTTATAAAGATAAGAGTCATATCCAAATTTTTTGTCACTTTCATAGCTAATTTGAGATTTATCATAATAATCCAAGTATCTATACTCATGAGTGTTAGAATCTTCATCGCGACTAAGCATGATTCCACCTAATGTAATACTATTCTTACTAATTTTTTCAACATATGGTTGTGGGACATGACGATCTAAAAAATATCCGCCCCCTGCTGCATCTTCAAGTTTATCGTATTTATCAATCATACACATATTCTTTCCATATTTAGCAGTATCTATTTTTAATGCCTGTAATAATAATGGAATATGATTATTTGGTTTTTTCTTTGGTGCTTTCTTCAAGTATATATCACATTTTTCAATTAATTCTTTTTCAAGTGACCTTTCTTTTTCTTGTTCTTGATGATAAATAACCATTTCTTCGTTTTCTTTCTTTATATATTCTTCCACTTTTATAGAAAGTTCATCAAAAATACTTTTATAATCTTTTACAAAATTATCATATTCATGAGATTCATCTAATTTTTCTATAGTAGTTAATTTGACAATACAATCATCAATCATATCTTTAATGATCTCACCAAATAATTTACCATGTCCAATTATATTTTTAAAAGTTATTCCATTTATTTTTTTCTTATTAAGTACAACTTCACATTTATTTCTTTGAATTTCAATAAGCATCTTTAACGCTTCTAAGTAGAATGGATTTTTTTCTATTACTTCATTTAATATTTTTTCTGCTTCTTCATATTTATCTAGTTTAATATACTTTTTAGCAATATCAATTTTATCACTTTCGCCTTGTATTCCACTTACTTTAACATTACCTTTCAATTCAACTTGATATTTTTGAATTGCTTCATCAACGATAATTGTACTTTTACAAAATTTACATTCAGCTCTTTTCATATTATCGTCTAATTCTAATTGTGCTCCACAACTAGGACATTTTGCAGGAACTAAGTTTACCATTTTACCATCTCCAATCGATAATATTATATCACAAAAAAAGACTAAGCAAACCTAGTCTTCAATCATTTATTATTTTGCTTATTTTTCGTTGATTGCAGCTTGTACCACTATTCCATTTGGGATGAATAAGAAAAATTATTTATAAAATATCAAATATAAAACAACTTAATAAATCAATTAGAGCATTTTCTTGATTTTTTAGAATTCCTCTATGAAATGAAGCGTTTAAGAAGCGTTTAAAATATATATAATAAGAATTTTTATTTTATAGCTAATTAATATAAATCACAAAATATCTTTTTTCAATTATAATACTATTAATTATCACTGTTTAAATCAATTTTTATTTCTTCAATTATATGTCCTATATTACCTTCTCCAGCATATTTATTCATATCAAAAAAATTATCATTAATTGAAACCCACTCAAGTTTATTAACTTCTTCTATCAACTCTACATTTTTATTTAAAATTCCATA
>CANQHQ010000017.1 GCA_947623825.1 uncultured Bacilli bacterium | reverse complement strand
GAAAATTTGACAAAAAAATAACCATTTTATAATGGTTTCCTCATTTTTTCTCTTTCAAAACTGATAAATTCCCGTGTAAACCATGGAATGATATTACAAAATTAGATTCTTATATTAAAAATTATTGTGCTTATGAGTGTCGTTATTTTTTATTAGAGAAGCAAGAAAAAGAAAAAGTAGAAAAAGTTCGAGAAAAATAGTTGAAATCTTCTAGAAATATGGTAGAATAGAATATATAATGATAATAAAGGGAGGATGAATACTGTGGATCAAGAAAATAAAAAGATTACAATCGTTTCAGAAGATGGTACAGAAGAAGTAGTGGATTTACTATTTGCTTTTGTCTTTAATGATACAAAGAAAGAGTATGCAGTTTATACACGAAATGAGAAAGATGAAAATGGAAATATCACGATTTATGTTTCTTCTGTGATTCATGAAGATGGAAAAACGCGCTTTGCCGGTGTGGAAAGTGACGAGGATTGGTCTAGAATTAAAGATGTGTTGAGAGAACTTTCGAAGAAAGAATAGGAAGGTGACAACTTTATGATTATTAGTTTTGACATTTCAAATACTACTCCTATGATAGATGAAAGAGTAGTAACGGATGGGGACGAGTCTAGGTTAAAATTGCGTCAGACTAGTTATGATGCTGTACTTGGAAATATTGTAAAGTTTCCAGTTCCTATGGATGAGACTTCGAAAGAGGCAGTTCCTGTTTCAAATGATTTTTCTTCTCAAATGGCGGATTCTTCAAACGAAGTTTCTGTAGAAGAAAATTCTGGACTTGCAAATGTGTCCTTTATGGCTGTTGATGAGAGAATTAGTGATGCGGTTGATTCAAAGGCTTTGAAAGTAAAACCAGCGAAGATAGAGGCTATGTTAAGTTCTGCAGTTGCCCGATTCCCTGGAGAGATGGTAATTAAGGCACCTGTATCAGAACCAGTGGTAGAAGCAATGGAACCTACGGTGGAGGATACATCCGTTTCTCAAGAAGAAGCAGATAATGAAACAAACGGTATGGGTCTTTATGGAACGATGACGTTAGATGGCGTTCTTAGTGAACCAGAGGTAAACGAGACAACACCTGTTGTTCCTAGTACACCTTCTGAAGTAGAATCTACTCCAGTTAGTGTCGCACCTGTTTCTAATCCAGAACCAGAGAAACAACCGGAACCAGTAGTAGAGGCTCCTGTAGCAGCACCTGTTCCACCAAAAGAAGAATTTATTCCTTTGGATGTACCAAGAGAAAGTCTTGTGGAAGAGTTCAGTAATTTACCAGAATTTAGTAGTATTTTACAAGCATTAGATGAACAAAGAAAGAAAACAATTGAAGCGCAAGAAGAAGTTAGTGAGAGGCAGGGAGAATTAGATCGACTTGAAAGAGATGCCGATGACATTTTTGCTACCTCTGAAAGTAAATTAAGAGAAGCGGAGAGATTGAAAATGGAAGCGGAAAATAGATTTCATTCAGCAGATGAGATGAATGAACAGTTAAAACGTAAAGTGGAAGAATTAGCGAACGAACAACAAAAGGTAATGGAGAACAAAGCAAAAGAAGCAAGTCATTTTACAGATAATTTGAATCAACAAATCGATACTTTAAATAATGGAAAATATAAAGAAGTAACCGATAACAATGCGCAAGCAGATAAATATATGGCAGAAGCAGATGAGTATAATCAAAAAGCAACAGAGTTAGAACAATCGAATGCCAATTATCAACAATTGATTTCTGCAATGGAAATGCCAAGCGATGAAGTGGGAACGGTTCCTTTCTCTCAAGAGCAAGAAGAACCAAGTTATCGTAGAATCGCATAAAGAATCAAAACGAACAGGAAAAGCACTAATAATCTTAGTGCTTTTTTCATATTCTTTAGTAGGTGTGTGCCGATGAAAGAATATATCAGGTATTACTATTCTTTATTTGTAACAGAGTTGCGTTTCGTGAATGGAAAATATTATTTTTCGGATGGGAAAGACGAGTATTTGTTAGAACCAATTTTCTTTTATGGGGAAGATTTACATCGGATTTATCAAAATTATCTTTCTATTTTATCCTTTTCTAATTTGTATCATGAGATTGTAAAAAGTGTATTTGATACGATTTCTGTGACGATTGAAAAAAAACAGTATCTTCTTTTAAAACTAAAACCGGTTCCTTCGCACTCTCTTCAATTGGATGATTTAAAGAATGAATGGAACTATTCTTTTTTTCCACAGGGAACTGAAAAAATCCCTTGGGCGAATTTATGGGAACAAAAAATTGATTATTTCGAAGAGTTATTTGTCAGTGGGAAAAGTCGTTTTTCTATCGAACCTGATTTATTTTTTTATTTTATTGGGATGGGAGAAGTAGCGATAAGTTATTATCGAGAGACCTTGCGGACGTTACCTTCTCAGGAAGCGTATCCTTTGGTTCCGTCTCATCGTCGTGTATCTAGTAAAATGACTTTTACAGAATATTATGATCCTGTTTTTCTTATTTTTGATTATCGAGTTAGAGATGTAGCTGAGTATATTAAAAATAGTTTTTGGTTTTCTGAACTGGATTGGTCTTCGATAGAGTCGTTTTTGAGCAAAGTTTCTTTTCGTCGCGGGGAAGCGCAATTGTTTCTTTCTCGATTGTTATTTCCTAGTTTTTATTTTGATACGTTAGAGGAAGGAAAAAATCAATTTCTGTTTTATGAGCGGGTAGAGGAATATCAAACCCTTTTATCCTTTATTTATCAATTTCTTTACGAAAAATATCAGATTGATGAAATTTTTTGGCTCAAGAAAAAAATGTAGATTATTCTTCTTCTACATTTCTTACTTCTACTACTTCTGGTACTTCTGATGTGATGGCGATTTCAATGCCATCCTTTAGAGTTGTATCGATCATGGGGCAATTGGCACAGTGTCCAGTGAGACGGACGTAGGCGATGCCATCTTCCCATTTTACGAATTCAATGTTTCCTCCGTCGCTAATTAAGAATGGCCGGAGTTTGTCAATGACTTCTAAAATTCTTTTTTCGATTTCTTTTGTATCTTTTGTATCCATCGAGTTCCTCCTCTTTCTTTTTTATTATATGTTATTTTACTTTCTTTCGCAATCGGATTTTTTGTTGTTTTCTCTGATAAAATTTGTTATAATCTTAGACGAAGGTGGAATTATGCAGAAATACGAGAAGGGAAAGATTGTTACCGGATGTGTGACAGGAATTGAAAAATATGGTATTTTTGTAGGACTGGATGAATTTTATAGTGGATTGATTCATATTTCAGAGATTTCTTCTAATTATGTGCGAAATATTCATGACTATGTGAACATTGGGGAAACCATTCAAGTTCGGGTGGTAGAAACGGATGAAGAAAATTATCATGTGAAATTGAGTATCAAAGACTTGGATTATCGTACAGCGAAGAAAGCACGATGTCAGATTGTCGAAGTAGGTGGAGGTTTTCTTCCGTTGCAACACCGCTTGGATGATTGGATTGGTGATAAACTCAAGGAAATTGCCAAAAAAGCCGAAAAAAAATAAAAAAACTATTGCTTTTTAAGAATCGCTATAGTATAATTTATCTTGTCATTACGGATTTTCGTGATGATTACAATTTATTATTTTATTTTTCGGGCGATTAGCTCAGTTGGTTAGAGCACCTGCCCTACAAGCAGGGGGTCATAGGTTCGAGTCCTATATCGCCCACCATTTATGCCGAAATAGCTCAATAGGTAGAGCAACTGATTTGTAATCAGTAGGTTCCGGGTTCGATTCCTGGTTTCGGCACCATTTTTTGTTTCTATGCCTGAGTGGCGGAATAGGTAGACGCACAGGACTTAAAATCCTGCGAGACTCAAATCTCGTGCCGGTTCAAGTCCGGCCTTAGGCACCAATGTGGAGAGGTAGCGAAGTGGTCAAACGCGGCAGACTGTAAATCTGCTCCCTATGGGTTCGATGGTTCGAAACCATCTCTCTCCACCATGATATTGCCTCATAGCCAAGTGGTAAGGCATCAGACTTTGACTCTGACATGCGCTAGTTCGAATCTAGCTGAGGCAGCCATTTTTAAATTTTGCTTCGTTAGCTCAGTAGGTAGAGCATTTGACTTTTAATCAAAGGGTCTGGAGTTCGAATCTCCAACGAGGCACCATCTTTGGAGGAATACCCAAGTCTGGTTGAAGGGACCGGTCTTGAAAACCGGGAGGTCGTGTAAGCGGCGCAGGGGTTCGAATCCCTTTTCCTCCGCCATTTTGATATCGCGGGGTGGAGCAGTCCGGTAGCTCGTCGGGCTCATAACCCGAAGGTCATAGGTTCAAATCCTATCCCCGCAACCAATTGGTCTCGTAGTGCAGTGGTTAACACGTCTGCCTGTCACGCAGAAGATCACGGGTTCAAGTCCCGCCGAGACCGCCATATGGCTTCATAGCTCAGTCGGTAGAGCAGAGGACTGAAAATCCTCGTGTCGCTGGTTCGATTCCCGCTGGAGCCACCAGATCGATAGAAAACTCGGAATTTCGAGTAAGAATAGAAAACGTACTTGGTAAAGGTACGTTTTTATGTTTATTTCTTTTTTATGCAAAAGAACTAATAAATTGTAAATTTTACGGTAAAATTTTTCATGTAATCTAAAGGTAAATATTGACGTGGGGGGGGGTATGTTATTATAGTAGTGTAGATATTATTGGAGAGGAGAGAAAATTTATGAAAAAAGCAATAATGTTTATGATGGCATTATTCGTAGGTATGCTATGTGTAGTTCCCGTATATGCTGCTGAAGAACAATATGCCAAAGTTACAGAGAATACAGCTAACGATAGTTTGCTTGATCCAACTAGAAGACCTGTTGTTACTGGAAGTGAAACGGCTGAAGTAATTGTTACTGTTTATGATGGTACATATCAACTTCTTGCAGAACAAGGAAGTAGTGGCGATGGTGTTAACTATAGACCTGGCGGATATACTTGGGTTGGATTAGATTTTGAATTACCAGAAGGAACAAAGAATGTTAAGATTGATACAACTGATTATACAGATTCTGAATCGAGTGGTGTATTTACTTTCACTGAGTGGTTTGGTTTCAATCAAACACTCTTAGAAGAAGTTGCTAAGGAGAAAAAAGATTATGAAAAAACTTTCGTTCTAACTTGGGATGATGAAAGTGATGGACATCACACTCAAAACATAACACTTGTTGTTAATCCTAAAACTATTGTTTTAAAAGAACAAGGTAGTGGAGATACAGACGTATGGAATGAGAATATATATCTAGAAAAATCTAATCAAAGTAAGTTAGATTATGCTTACAGATATACTTCTGAATATGAAGGGTTTGAAAATCGTGGAACATTGTATTATGATGAGGGTACTACGAAAGAAGACGTTGAGGATCAACTTCGTAAGCTAGTTAGCTCTGAATTTGAAAAACTTGTAATCGAAGGAATTTATAGTGATGAAGCTATGACTACTCCTTTTGATTTCGATAAGGATTTAGATGGAACGAAAACGGCTTATATTAAGTTAGTTGATAAAGTAGTGGAAAACGAAGAAAATCCATCTACTGGGGATAACGTATTAACTTATGCAGTTATGGGAACTGTTGCACTTGTAAGTGTATTAGGAACTGCTCTTTACTTCAAAAAAGTAAATGAATAAAAAGAATTAGAAAGAAGTGACTTCGTTGTCATTTCTTTTTTTTAAGCATAAAAACTAATAAATAATGTTCGTGACTAGTTTTTTTCGTGTATGTCTAAAATAAGTATTGACAGTGGCGGGGGGGGGGTATGTTATTATAGAGTCGAAATATTTAAGAGAGGAGGGAGTCTCAAACATCTTGTGAAGTTCATATAAGAAAGGAAGAGGATAACATGAGAAAATTAAAAAGATCAAAAAGATTAATATTTAGTGCTTTAGTTTTAGGACTTTGTTTGTTAGTAAATCCAAATACAGTTTTTGCAGCAACTTGTACTGATGATGAAGCATCTGCTAATTATAGTATTACAACCGCTGATGGGCTTAAGTATTGCACAAGTTTAACTGATGCCTTTAAAGATGTATCTGATAATGGTACTATCAAAGTATTAAAAGAGGATACAATTAGTAGTTTAGTATCTGTGTCTAAAAGTGCAACTTTAGATTTAAATGGAAAAGTGCTAACAGTAGACCGTGGTGGGAGTGCTGTTGGTTTTCAAATTGCCAATGCAGCTGTTAACTTAACAATAGAAGATAGTGAATCAACTGGTACTATAAAAAGCAATTCATCACCTATTGTGCTTGTAGCTGCAGGTCATTTAGATTTAAATGGTGGTACTTTAGAATCTACTACTGCTGCTGCAGTTATTCAAATAGGTCATAGTAGTGGTGCTAATTATACAGGAAGCATGACAATGAACGGTGGAACAGTTCACAATAAAAGTACTACAAGTGGATTTGCCATAAATATTGTACAAGGTGATTTAACTGTAAATAATGGTACTATTCAATTTGATGGTAAGAGTACAGCTATTTTAGTAGGAGATAAGGATGCTACAAAAGGAACACTTACATTTAATGGTGGAACTGTTGAAAGTAATAGTGTTGGTGTTATGATTGATAAAGGTAGTGCCAAAATTACCAATGGTACGATAACAGCTAAAGAGTCAGGATATTCTGCTGTTCAATTAGGATCACTGTCATCTGGTACAGATGTTAGTTTAGAAGTTACTGGTGGTAAAATTGAAAATACTAGTACTGAAGGTGGAAATGCACTTTTAATTGCTACAAGTACAGCTACTGTTAAAGGTGGAACATTTATTTCTAATAGTGGCTCTGCAGCTATTCAAGTAGGAGAGAATGAATTGAAAAGGGAAGCTCACTTAGTAATGAGTGATGGAACCGTTGAAAATAAGACTAGTGCTCCTGCCATTTTAGTGACTTATCCAAAAACAGATGCTATGATTTCTGGAGGTACTATTAAAATTAATGAAACATTATTAGGTGGCGAAAATACTAATGATGTAGCTATCTCTATCGGTTTAGAAGGAGATGATAGTGAAACTCCTGGTGCAAAAGTAACTATAACTGATGCTAATATAACTGGAGGTATTGGTTTATTTGGTAATAATCCTGAATTGGATTTCCAAGGTGGAAATGTTACTTCTAAATCATTTGCCGTATCAGGAAATGGAGCTCAAACTCACAATTCAAAGATTACTATTAGTGGTGGATCTTTAACTAGTGAAAACAGTGCAGCTATTTATCATCCACAAACTGGTACATTAACTATTGAAGATGGAGATATCACTGGTAAGATTGGTGTAGTTGCTCGTCAAGGAGACGTTAAAGTTACTGGTGGTGACATTAATGCAACTGGATCAGCTGATGAAAAGATTCGTGTTGGTGACTCTAAAGATGGAGATGATTATGTTCAACTTCCTACAGGTGTTGCTATAATTGTTGATAATTCTAATGAAACTGGTTATGCCGACGATGCGAATGTTACAATTACAGCTGGAAATATTAATGGTGATGTAGATTCATTATTGTCTTATGGTAAAACTACATCCGAAGAAAAGGAATTTGTTGTAAGCGGTGGAAAATTTAATCATACTATAAATACTGAATATTTAATCAATGAGAATGAATATGGTCAATCAATAAATGGTGTAGTTGGTAAAATTCATAAAATAACAATTGGCGATGTAAAAAACGGAACTGTAAATGTGCCAGAGAATGCCGCTGAAGGAGAAACAGTTACTGTTGAATGTGAACCTAAAGAGGGTTTCGAGATAGGTGCTATCATTGTTACTTTAGAAGACGGAACGGAAGTTGCAGTTGTTGGTAATCAATTTGTAATGCCTGAAGGTAATGTTACCGTAAAAGTTACATTTAAAGAATTGCCTATTGAAGTTCCATCAACAGGAGATAATGTATTAACTTATGCTGTTATGGGAACTGTTGCACTTATCAGTGTATTAGGAACTGCAGTTTACTTCAAAAAGGTAAATGAATAAAAGAATTAGAAAGAAGTGACTTCGTTGTCATTTCTTTTTTTTTGTAAAACAACTAACAAATAGTGTGATTTGTAAAATTTTGCAAATTTTGTCATGATAAAAATAATCATTGACAGTTGCGGGGGGGGGTGTTATTATAGGGTAGAAACATTCAAGAAAGGAGGAAGTCTCAAACATCTTGTAAATTTCATATAAGAAAGGAAGAGGATAATATGAAAAAATTAAATTTATTTCTGATTGCTGTAGTTGCTCTATTTGCTGTAACTTCAACTGTTAAAGCCGAAACTATTGATTGCCAAGGTGACGTTGGTGCTAAAATAAGTGATCAGTGTTATGCTTCAGTAAAAGATGCATTTGCAGAAGCTACTGATGATGATACTATTGTAGTAATGAAAGATATTGATTTATCATCAGATTCAACTGGTTATTTAATTCTTGGTAAAAGTGGTCTTAATTCTTATACCTTTGATTTAAATGGTCATGAAATCACTGGTACAAGTTCTACTAACGCTAGTGTTTATATAGCTTATGGTGAAACTGCAACAATTATCGATAGTAGTGATGAAAAAACAGGAATTATTAAACATACCGATAATAATGGTCCAGCTCTTAAAATTCAAAAAGGAACTGTAACTTTGAATGGTGGAACTTATACTAACTCTTTTGAAACTAATGCAACAGGAGTTATTGAAATTGGTGGATCAGCAAGTGACACACAATCTAATTCACGTTTAACTTTAACTATTAATGATGGTGTTGTTGTTGATGGTTTTGGTGGAATTACATTAGCGTACACGGGTTCTCATTTAATTGTTAATGGTGGATATATCGAAAGTGATACTTTTGCTATTTCTGGTAATGGTAACGGAACTCACGAATCAATCATTGAAATTAAAGGTGGAACTTTAGTTAGTAGAGAAAATGCAGTTATTTATCATCCACAAACTGGTAATTTAACTATTACTGGTGGAAATATCACAGGTAAAATTGGTATAGTTGCTCGTCAAGGTGATGTTGTAATTAATGGCGGTGACATTAATGCAACTGGAACCACTGATGAAACGATTCGTGTTGGTGATTCTCAAGAAGAGGGTTCTTATGTTCAACTTCCTACAGGTGTTGCTATAGTCGTTGATAATACTAATGATACTGGTTACGAAGATGATGCTAACGTTACAATAACTAATGGAAATATTAATGGTGATGTGGATTCATTATTGTCTTATGGTGAAACTACATCCGAAGAAGATGAATTTATTGTAAGTGGTGGAAAATTTAATCATACTATCAGTACTGAATATTTAAGCGATGATGATAATTATGGTCAATCAGTAAATGGAGTAGTTGGTAAATTACATGAAATTTCTTATTCAGATCCAAATAACGGAACTGTAAGTTTACCTGAGAACGCTGTTGAAGGAGAGACTGTTACTATTGATTATACTCCTGCCGAAGGATTTGTTATAGATACTATCGTTGTTGTTACTAAAACTGATGGAACTAAAGTTGAAGTTGTAGGAGATCAATTTGTAATGCCTGAAGATGATGTTATTGTAACAGTAACATTCAAAGAAGCACCTGCAGAAGTTCCATCTACAGGAGATAATGTATTAACTTATGCGATTATGGGAACTGTTGCACTTATCAGTGTATTAGGAACTGCAGTTTACTTCAAAAAGGTAAATGAATAAAAAAATTAGAAAGAAGTGACTTCGTTGTCATTTCTTTTTTTGTGTAAAAGAACTAACAAATAGTGTGATTTGTAAAATTTTTGTCATGATTTTTGTCATGATAAAAGTGACCATTGACAGCGTGGGGGGGGGGTATGCTACTATAATAGTGTAGATATTATTGGAAAGGAGAGAAATTTATGAGAAAGACAATAATGTTTATGATGGCATTATTTGTTAGTATGCTATGCGTAGTTCCCGTATATGCTGCTGACGTTGAATATGCCACAGTTACAGAGAATACAGCTAATGATAGTCTACTTGATCCTACTTCAAGACCTGTTGTTACTGGAAGTGGAACAGCTGAAGTAACGGTTACTGTTTATGGAGGTACATACAAGCTTCTTCCAGCACAAACTGGAGTTGGTCCTGCAAATCGTCCAGACGGATATACTTGGGTTGGATTAGATTTTGTACTACCTGAAGGATCAACTGAAGTTAAAATTGGTTCAACTAGTTATACAGATTCTGAAGAAGGTGGTGAATTTACTTTCACTGAGTGGTTTGGTTTCAATGATGAATTGTTGAAAGAAGTTGCTAAGAATAAAGAGAATTATGAAAAAACTTTCACTTTAACTTGGCAAGATGAAGGTAGCGAGAGTCATACTCAAAGTATAAAACTTGTTGTTCTCTCTAATAATGTTGTTATAAAAGAACAAGGAGGAGAGAGTGAAGTATGGAATGAAGCAGAATATCTAAAAGAATCTAAACAAAGTAAGTTAGATTACGCTTATAGCTATACTTCTGAACAAGCAGGATTTGAAAATCGTGGTACATTGTATTATGATGAAGATGCTACGAAAGAAGATGTGGAAGCTCAGCTTCGTGAGTTAGTTAGCTCTGAGTTTGAAAATCTTATAATTGAAGGAATTTATAGTGATGCCGAAATGACTACTCCTTTTGATTTTAATCAGGATTTAGATGGAGTTAAAATAGCTCATATCAAATTAGTTGACAAAGTAGTAGAAAACGAAGAAAATCCATCTACTGGAGATAATGTATTAACTTACGCAGTTATGGGAACTGTAGCACTTATCAGTGTATTAGGAACTGCAGTTTATTTCAAAAAAGTAAACGAATAAAATAATCAAGAAAGAAATGGCAATCAGTTCATTTCTTTTTCGTGTAAAAAACTAATAAATAGTTTGTAAGATTTTGTCATGGTAAAAATGAAACATTGACAATGGTGAGGTATGTTATTATAATAGTGTAGATGTTATTAGAGAGGAGAGAAAATTTATGAAAAAAACAATAATGTTTATGATGGCATTTTTAGTAAGCATGTTTGTTATGGTTCCTGTACATGCTGAAGAAGCAAAGTTCGAATCCTTATCAGACGTAGAAGTTTTGCTTCCAAGTGACTCTTTTATAGAGGGGGAACCTACTGTAGAAGGTAATGGAACAGATATGGTAGTTATCACTTTTGATACTACAACATTTAAAATGGCGAAAGCAGATCCAGGTGCTGGTAAACCTAATCCTGCTGGTTGGGCTGGTGTTCGTGTTTTTGCCCCTAAAGGAATTAATATAACTGATTTGCAAAAATCAATGTATGATCACGGTGAGAATACAGATGCAACTAGTTGGTGGACTAATCGTGATTCAAAAAGTCTTGGTGATAGTGAAGTTGAAGGACAATATTTTGATTTCTATGGAGCAATCACAGAGGAAATTTTGACTACCGCTAGTCAAAAAAAATCAAAATTTGTTTACACTTATAGAATGGATTGGGATGGCGATAGCACATATGACCAAACTGTTAAAATCATTTTCAATCCGGCTGAGGTAACTTTACAAAACACTGATGAAAATGATAATACTGTTATATGGACTGAAGCAAATTATTTAACTACTTCTAACCAAGTTAAATTAACTTATACGGCTACTTATAGTAGCGATACTGATTCTAGAGTTTATACTGATTCTATTTATTTAGATGTGGGAACAAAAGTTACAGAAGATACATTTGCTACATTAAAAGCAAAAGTTGCAGAAGATGGTTTTACTATTGCTGGATATTATTCAGATGAGGGAATGACTAAAGAATTTGATTTCGATAGTGAATTAGAACAAACAAATCAAATTTATATGAAACTTGTTCTTGTAGAAAAAGCTCCTGCAGAAGTTCCATCAACAGGAGATAATGTTCTAACGTACGCTGTTATAGGAGCTGTTGCACTTATCAGTGTATTAGGAACAGCAGTTTATTTCAAAAAAGTAAATGAATAGTTAAAATTAAAAAGTCTATCAAATTAAGTTAAGATAGGCTTTTCTTGTGGATTCATTTAGGTGTTAAAAAAAGATACTTTGTTTGGAAGTATCTTTTTTAACGATTAGTAAACTTTATTAATTTAGCATGCATTACTACTTTTTCCTGATCGTTATAGCAAGTCGATAGAGTTAATATTTTATCTGATCCACTTACAGTTGTATCGAAGACATAAGCACTTCTTGCTTGAAGCATATCAGCAAATTCTTTAAATTCTTCATCACTATTGAACGTTGTTTGAATGTAGTCGTTGGTTGTCGGTATATGGTATACACTAAAGACTTGCCATAAACTGTTCTGATATTCTGTAGAAAGCTTAATAACGTAGTTATCTTTGTTATTGTACCAATTACTCTGCAAAATGTTTTTTAATGAACCAAACATTGTTTTATCTAGTCTTCCATGGGCATAAAGAATGGTGTTTTTATTTAAATCTTGAATATTATTACGATAATCCATGAAGACCCAACCTGCGCTGTTATAACTTTTATTAAAGGTATGGGTTAGATAGAATTTGTTATCGCTTGCTTGGACGAAAGGATAGTTGATATTTGTTCCATTTACTTGAATCCAACCGACTGTTTCATTATTAATTGCTTTTAAATCACTGAAATTAACATCAATTAGATTCATTTTTATGTAATCCCAATAAGGATTGCTTTTTGGAATTTCTTCTTCTGGTTCGACGATTTCTACCTGTTCTATTGGGGTATTATCTTCTTCTATATCTTTTATTTCGACAATATCTTTTATTTCATCACTCATTTTTTTCGTTTTCTTAGAGTCTTGATACCATTCATATAAGTGGATACCTGAATAAACTAATAGGGTGATACTAGTCAAAAGTATAAGTATGAGAATTATATTTTTAACTTTTAATTTTCTCCTTTTTTTAGTATGGTAAACTGTCCTTTTTTCTTGAGAATGGTTTATTTCATTCTTTTGAACTACTCTTTGTGAAGTATCGTTACTATTTTTAGATGAGGTTTGATTTATTGTTTTTTTTGTTTCATGATTCCTTTTGCTTTTTTTCTCCTTTTTTTCATCCATAGTATTTCACCTCGTCTATATTTTAACGCATTATGATAAAAAAGTCTATTCTTCTTTTTTGAATTCTCATTCATAAGATGACGATATACTTCCTTCTTTTGAAGTTATAATAAAGTTTAAAGATAAACTATTTTACAGGCTTCTTCTTTTAGGCACTAGTCGAAATAGAAACTCGAATGATTCGAAAAGAACGGTTCGATTTTTTTGTTTGTTTGCGTGAAAAACTCTTTCTCTTTTTTATAGGAAATGATATAATGTTTACTATAGGATAATAGGAGGTACTTATATGGCAGTGAATCGTATGGTTTTAAATGAGACAGCGTATTTTGGACCAAAATCGCGTGAGGTACTCGCTAGTGAATTTGTCGCTCGTGGGTATACGAAAGCGATGGTCGTTACTGATAAAACATTAGTGAAAGCAAAAATTACAGATAAAGTGTTGGAGGTTTTGGATACAGAATTTATTCCTTATGAAGTGTATTCGGATGTGAAGCCGAATCCAACCGTTTCCTGCGTAAAAACAGGAGTACAAAAATTTAAGAAAATGAAAGCCGATTGCATTGTGGCTGTCGGTGGGGGTAGTGTCATTGATACTGCGAAAGCAATTGGAATTATTGCGAGAAATCCTGAATTCTCCGATGTCGTTTCTTTGGCAGGTGTTGCGAATACGAAAAATCGTTCTGTTCCTATCATCGCTCTTCCAACAACTGCAGGAACCGCCGCAGAGGTTACCATTAATTATGTGATTACAGATGAGGAAAGTGTAAATAAACTTGTATGTGTTGATCCTCATGATATTCCGATTCTTTCTATTATCGATCCAGAATTGATGGCAGGTATGCCTGAAAATGTTGCGGCTTGGACGGGATTGGATGCTCTTACGCATGCTATCGAAGGATATATTACCAAAGCTAGTTGGTGTATGACTGATATGATGCATTTGAAAGCCATTCAAATGATTTTTGAAAACTTAGAGAAAGCAGTGAAAGAAAAAGATATGGAAGCCATTCATTCTATGGGAATTGCGCAGTATATTGCGGGAATGGGGTTCTCTAATGTCGGTCTTGGAATTGTTCATTCTATGGCGCATCCATTGGGTGCGGTATACGATACGCCACACGGATTGGCGAATGCGTTGTTATTACCTTATGTAATGGAATGGAATGGCGAAGTTTGTGTCGAGAAATTTGAAGAAATCGGAAATGCGATTGGATTAGATATGAATGCTCTTACGAGAGAGGAAATTGTTCAAAAAGTAGTAGGTGCTGTCCGTGATTTATCGGTTCGTTTGGGAGTACCACAACATCTTAGTGAAATCGGTGTTCATAAAGAAGATTTGAAAATGTTAGCGAAAAAGGCTTTTGTAGATCCTTGTACTGGTGGAAATCCTCGGGATGTCAGTGTCGATGACATTTTAGAGTTATATAAAAAGGCATTTTAGAAAGGGGCAGTTATGAGAAATTTAATTGGTAATAAATGGACAGATTCATCAAATAAGAAAACGATTGATGTCACCAATCCAAAGAATAAGAAATTGATTGATACCGTTCCTGAATCGACGTTGGAAGATGTAAATTCGGCGGTAACGACTGCTAGGGAAGCACAGGGTGTTTGGAAAGAAATGCCTCTTTGTGAACGTAGTAGAATTTTGATGAAATTTGTAGAGTTTGTTCAAGAAGATTCTGATCATCTAGCGCAAATTTTAAGTTTAGAGACTGGAAAACCAATTCGGGAAGCACGACAAGAAATTGAAGATGTAGGGGTGGCAGTTCCTGCTTTTGTCGAAAAGGCAAAACATCTTTATGGAACGATGATTCCAAGTGGATTAGAGAAAGGACAAGAAGATAGTATCCAATTAGTAGAAAGACAACCGTTGGGAGTTGTAGCCATTATTATTCCTTTCAGTTCTCCCATTCATACGTTCTGTCAAAAAGTTCCTGCCGCTCTTTTAATGGGAAATGCGGTGATTGTCAAACCATCGGTTTACAGTCCGCTTACCTTAACGAAATTGATTTATCTTCTTCGTAAAGCAGGTGTTCCTAGTGGTGTTGTGGGAGTCATTCATGGTACAGGAAAAGTGGTAGGGCAAGGATTGGCTCATCACCAGGGAATCGATATGATTAGTTTGACTGGTTCTACCGCTATTGGAATGGAAACTATGAAGGCTTGTAGTGAAAATTTAACGCGTTTTACGTTAGAACTTGGTGGAAATGATGCCTTTATCTTGTTGGAAGATGGAGATATCGATTTGGCGGTTGAGGAAGCGGTCAAAGGAAGAATGTATAATGCTGGACAAGTTAGTTGTGCCAGTAAACGGTTCCTAATTCATAATGATGTAAAAACAGAATTTGTGAAAAAGTTAACTTCTTGTTTAAAACAATTGAAACAGGGAGATCCACAAGAAGAAGAAACAGAAATTGGTACGTTAATTCATGACAAAGCTGCGAAATTAGTGGAACAACAAGTAAATCAAACCATCGAACAAGGAGCAAAATTAGTCCTTGGTGGAGAAAGAAGCGGAGCGTATTATACACCGACCATTCTTACGAACTGTAAAAAAGAGATGGATGTCATGAAAGATATGGAAATCTTTGGACCCGTTATTTCGATTATGGGAATTGATTCTATCGAAGAAGCGATTGAAGTTGCTAACCAATCTTCTTATGGATTAGGTGGTTGTGTATTTACAAGTGATATGAAGAAAGCCAACCAAGTCGTACAAGCTTTAGAGTGTGGTAGCGTCGCTGTCAATGGTACTTGTTCTCCTCTTTCGTTTGAGATGCCACTTGGTGGTTGGAAGTATTCTGGCATGGGCAATCAAGGTGTTGCGATGATGCTGGAAGAAATGTCTAGAGTAAAAACCGTAGTTTTAAAAAATATGATGGAAAGGAAGTAGTCGTTTCGTTACTACTTTTCTTTTGTTTACATTTTCTTCTTTCCTTTTTGTCTGTTATTTTTGAACTATGTCATATTTTTTTGTAAAAAGGGAAGAAATTTTGTTCTGAATGTGGTAAAATGATTATATGTTAGGATACGGGGTGAACGTCTGTGAACGGTACGGTGCTTTTCATTGTTACATTCCTATTGGTAGCTGTTATTTTAGTAACGGTTGTTTTGGTGTCGATTCAAAAGCATAAATTGAAGACCATTAAGAACGAACTTAGTGAATTGGACCGTGAAAAAAATATGATTGCGTCTACACCAGTTCTTTCGGAGTTATCGAAAGTTGAACCAATTATTAAAAATGAAAAAATGGGTGAAAAATATAAATCTTGGCAACGGCGATTCGAAATGATTCGGGATGATCGAATTACGATGATTAACGATATGATTATCGAATTAGATATGGATTTAGAAGCCAAGAATAAGAAGGGATTTTCGGAAAAACTTGCGAAAACAGAAATTGAGATTTATAAAGCGAGAGAAAGTGCCAATGAATTGTTACAAGAAATTCGTGAAATTACGTCAAGCGAGGAAAAATATCGTAGTATTGTTACCAAGTTAAAAGCGAAATATCGTCAACTTTCTACTCAATTTCGTTCTCATCCTTCTGATTATGAAGATGTGGAAGATGTCATCGGATTACAGTTTGAGAATATTGAAAAAAGATTCTTAGACTTTGATCAAAGAATGGATAAAAATGAGTATGATGAAGTAGTTCATATTGTCAAGGCTTTGGATACCATGATTGAGCATATGGAAGTTGTCATTGAAGAGGTTCCCAATCTTGTTTTACTTGGGGAAAAGTTAATTCCTAAACGAATGGAAGAGATTGAAAAAATATATCACGAGATGGATGAAAAAGGGTATGGGTTGGATTACTTAAAAATTCCTTATAATATGGAAGAATCTCGTAAGAATGTAAAAAATATTTTAGATCGCGTTCGTGTTTTGAATTTGGATGATTGTATGTTTGAATTGAAAACTCTTCTAGATTATTTGGATTCTATCTTTACAGAATTTGAAAAAGAGAAAACCGCTAGAAAAGATTATGAAGAGGAAATTGGAGAGTTCGAGAAAAAATTCAAGAAAACGACAAAGATTATCAAAGATATCTATGATCAAATCGATGATATTAAAAGTCTTTACGATTTGAAAGAGGAAGATATTCTTACATTGGACAATATTAGTCGTCGTCTTCGTCAAATTGGGAATGACTTCAAGAAGATGAAAAAAAGCGTTGCGGAAAAAAGTGAACCATATTCTTCTTTGATTCTAGAACTTCTTTCTCGTAGAGAACTTTTGGATACGTTAGAAGAAGATTTAGATGCTTCGTTAAAGTCTTTGGGAAGTATGTATGATGATGAAGTACGGGCGAGAGAACAGCTAGAAGAGATTCAAGAATTATTGAAACAATGTAAGAGTCGCATTCGTAGTTATAAGTTACCGATTATCATGAATCATTATTTTGTAGAGTTATCGGAAGCCAACGAAGCCATTCAAGAAATTATGAAAGAATTGGGAAAGAAACCGATTGTTATCAAAACCTTAAATACAAGAGTGGATACAGCTAGAGATTTGATTCTAAAGTTGTATAATACGACAACCGAAATGATTAAGACCGCACAGATGGCAGAGATGGCTATTGTTTATGGAAATCGTTTCCGTAGTTCGATGCAGGAAGTTCATGCTGGGTTAACCAATGCAGAAATGTTATTCCATAAGGGAAATTATAAAGAAGCATTGGAAGTATCGATTGAAACAATTAAATTGGTAGAACCGGACTTTTATCAAAAACTATTGGAATACTATAGTGATTAGTTGATCAATAAAAAAAGAAAAAGGCATTCTGAATGTCTTTTTTCTTTCTTTGTATACAAAATAAACTTGACTGTGAAATTCAAACAGATTCGTCATGGAAGCCATTAAACTACAAGTTGCGAATTGAATTCTTTTGTTACGAAATTTAGATATAAATTATACGAAATATGGAAAAAAATGCTATATTTATTATATATAATTTATATATAAACTTTGATATGTAAATGATTGGAGGATTTTAATGAATAATGAATTAATAAAGAATGACAATGAAATAAATGATATATTTGATGGTATAAAGAAATTAGTTATAAATAGTAGAAATAAAGTATACCAAACAGTTAATACGGAAATGCTTAATTTATATTGGAATATAGGAAAAGCAATTATGGAAATACAACAGGGTGATGAAAGAGCAAGTTATGGTGATGCAGTACTTGAAAAATTGTCACAAAAATTAACAGTTGAATTTGGTAAAGGTTTTTCCAAAAGAAATTTAGAAAGAATGAGAAAATTTTATGTATATTTTCCAATTGCGACAACAGTGTCGTCGCAATTAAGTTGGTCTCATTATTTAGAACTTATAAAAATTGATGAAGAACCTAAAAGAAGTTTTTATATGAAAGAAACAATTAATTCAAAATGGAGTGTTAGAGAACTTCAAAGACAAAGAGATTCATTACTTTATGAAAGATTAACTTTATCTGCTGATAAGAAAAAAATATTAGAATTATCTGAAGAAGGACAAATACTAAAAACAAGTAAAGATTTAGTAAAAGATCCTTTTGTTTTAGAGTTTTTGGATATAAAAGAAAATACAAATTATCTAGAATCTGATTTAGAAAAAAATATTATAGAGCATTTAAAAGAGTTTTTGTTAGAATTAGGTAAAGGCTTTAGTTATGTTGGAAACCAAGTTAGGTTAACTTTAGAAGAGGATCATTTTTATCCAGATTTAGTTTTTTATAATAGACTTTTAAGATGTTTTGTTATCATTGATTTAAAAATCGGAAAAGTATCACATCAAGATATAGGACAAATGCAAATGTATGTTAATTATTATGATAGAGAAATCAAACAAGTTGGTGAAAATCCTACAGTAGGGATATTACTATCAACAAATAAAAATGAGACAGTTGTAAAATATACTCTTCCAAAAGATAATAAAACAATATTTTCTTCGGAATATAAATTACACATGCCAACAGAGCAAGAACTAATTACTGCTGTGGAAGAAGAAAAGAAAAATTTTGAATTAAATGAAGAAAATTATTGAAATGAGTAAATATTACAGTAATATTAGCAAATAAATCAAAGATTGTTTTGAAATTTTAGAGTTAGACTTTCTTGAATGGTTATATATTAGCATTGCTTGTGATACAATTTATTCAGGTTTATTTGAAAGTGGTTTTTTCTTTTTGGGTTTTGCTATATACTTATTTTTTCTAGTTATCAATTTATTCGGCAACTTTTCGGCAATAAAAAAACACTTGTCCTCATGGCGATTATTGGTTCGACTCGTTCTGCTTCCATTGAAACATATTAAAACTCGGATTATCATAATCCGAGTTTTCTATCCATTTGGTGGAGCATAGGGGGATCGAACTCCTGACCTCCACGGTGCAAACGTGGCGCTCTCCCAGCTGAGCTAATGCCCCATCGTACTAAACACAGTCATATAGGCACTCATAACTGCATCAGTGTTTTAATCTTATCATTAATAAAAGAAAAAAGCAATACTAAAAATGAAAATTTCCAAAAAAAAATAAAAGAAAAGGGAAAGTGCTGTCGAAAAGAGAAAAATCCTTTTTCTTTTTTGTATTCCTATGATATAGTGTAGTATAGTGAAGGTGGTGAGAACGTGAAAAAAATTTTATCTGTTCTTTTCCTTTTGGTTTTTCTTTTAGGAATGACTGGATGTGGAAAAAATCAAGATATCATTAAAGGAAAATTAGAAGATATTATGTCCCATGTTTATGGTGATGTCAAAGACGGGTTACCTGCCAATCTAGAGAATATCGAAATTACTGATGAAAATATCGAAATGTATTTAGGAACGAAGGATTTAGATTACAAGGAAGCGTTAGCGAATGAATCGATGATTAGTTCCGTGGCACATTCTGTTGTTTTGGTACGTATGAATCATATCGAAGACGTCGAAGAAGCGAAAGAGACCATTCGTGAAAACATTAATCCTTGGAAGTGGGTTTGTGTTGGAGCGGAACATGTCATTATCGAAAGTCGTGGCGATTTAATTCTTGTTGTTTTAAATGATGAAGTAGGAGAAGATCTTTTGAAGAATTTCCAAGAAATGGACAATAAGATCGACTAAGAGTGAGCCTCTAGGAGGCTCTTTCTTCTTTTAGAGGTGAGGTTATGGTATTTTCTAGTATTCCTTTTTTATATTATTTTTTACCAGTTGTTTTATTTTGTTATTTTTTGGTACCTAGAAGATTGAAAAATGGGATTTTACTTATCGCTAGTTTCTTTTTTTATTCTTGTGGAGAACCTCGTTTTGTCTTTTTATTGTTCTTTTCGGGAGTTTTTAATTATTGGATTGGAAAGAAAATCGAGAAGGGGAGGTCTACTTTTCGTAAAAGATGGTTTCTCTTTTCTCTTTTGGTAAATTTTGGAATGTTATTTTTCTTTAAATACTATTTCTTTGTACCTTCTAATTTTTCTAAAATTTTTCCTGGGGTGCTTCCTTATTTTCGTCCTATTTTACCTATCGGAATTAGTTTTTTTACTTTTCAAGCGGTCAGTTACGTTACGGATATTTATCGTAAAAAGCAAACAAGTGCGAAAACGGTTTTTTCTTTTTTGACCTATCTTTCTTTTTTTCCTCAATTGATTGCGGGACCGATTGTACGTTATGAAACGATTTCTGCGGAATTATCGAATCGAAAAGAAACGATAGAGGATATTTCTAAGGGAATTCGACGATTTGTGGTGGGCCTTTCTAAAAAAGTGTTGTTGGCGGATGTATTAGGAGCGTTTTCCGCTACATTGAAAAGTTTTTCTCCGACTGTGTTAGGGTATTGGGTTCAGGCTCTTGCGAATACGTTTCAACTTTACTTTGATTTTTCTGGGTACAGTGATATGGCGATTGGGTTGGGACTTGTTTTTGGTTTTCATTTTTTAGAAAATTTCAACTATCCTTTGATTGCTTCGACTATTACTGATTTCTGGAGAAGATGGCATATTTCGTTATCTTCTTGGTTTCGTGATTATGTTTATATTCCGTTAGGAGGAAGTCGCGTGAAACCAATGCGGCATATTTTCAATATTTTAGTCGTTTGGGCCTGTACCGGTTTTTGGCATGGAGCAAGTTGGAACTTTCTTCTTTGGGGTATGTATTTTGCTTTTTTCCTTATTTTAGAAAAAACGATTTTGGCGAAATGGATTTCGAAGCATCCGAAGATTACAAGAATCGTGACCATTCCGATTTTACTTGTCAGTTTCGTTCTTTTTAATGAAACCGATTTATCGAAGTTAGGAACCATTCTTCAAGGAATGTTCTTCTTAGATCATCTTCCTTTTCTTCATAGTGAACTGCTCTTTTATTTAAAGGATGCGGCTGTGTTACTTTTCTTCTCTTGTTTGTTTGCGACTCCTATCGTCCCATTCGTAAAAAAGTGGCTTTCTAAAAGGAAGATGGGTCTATCGATTCTTTCTGTATTAGAAGTTGTTTTTCCTTTTGTTTTCTTTTTCTTATCAACTATGTATTTGATTGATTCGACGTTTCAACCGTTTTTGTATTTTCGTTTCTAGAAGTGAGGGTGTGTATGAAAGATAAAATCATTGTTTTTGGCTTCGGCTTTCTTTTTCTCTTTTTCTTTTTCTATAGTCTTTTGGATACCGATGTTTCTGTTTCTTTTTCCGAACGGAGAACACTCGCCCAAAAACCAGTGTTTTCTTCTTCTCGTTTTTGGGATGGGAGTTATTTTGAATCGTGGAACTCTTATCTTTCTGATCAGTTTCCTTTTCGCGATTGGTTTCGAGAGAAAAAGACGGAGGTTTCCAGTCGCATTTACGGAATGAACCTTCATCATGGGGCGTATGTGACTAAGGATGCCATCTACGAGTTAGAGCCTTCTCTTTCTATTTCCTCTCTTACTCATTTTACAAATCTTTTAAAAGAAGTAGAAAGTACGTATTTTCCTCATCGTTCTGTTTTTTATGCGGTGATTCCTGATAAAAATTATTATCTTGAGGAAGAGATACCAAAATTAGATTACGACAAATTATATCAAGAAGTACGAAACCAATTACCACCTAATTTTCAGGAGATTTCTCTTCAAGATTCGTTACAGTTGGAGTCTTATTATCGAACGGATTTACATTGGAGACAGGAAAAGTTAGGGAATGTAGTAAAGAAAATCCAAAAGGATATGGGGCTTCCGTCTTCTTCTTTTCCGACGATTGAGAAAACGTGTCAACCATTTTATGGTTCGTACTACAGTAAAGGAGGGGGAATGGTTTCTCCGGATAAACTTGTGTATCTTACTTCGGATTCGATTCGTGTTACTAAGGTGTACAATTATGAAAAAGAAGAGAATCGTTTTGTTTATGAAGAAGAGGATTTGAATCATGTCGATGCTTATGATATTTATTTGGGAGGTGCGACACCTTTATTAGTCTTGGAAAATCCTCATAGTATCAGTGATAGAGAACTTATTTTGTTTCGTGATTCTTTCGGAAGTAGTTTGGCTCCTCTTTTACTTGATTCCTATCAAAAGATTACGATGATTGATTTACGGTACATTCATTCCTCTTTGTTGGGACAACTTCTTTTGATTGATTTTTCTTCTTCGAATCAAGATATTTTGTTTCTTTATGGAGTTTCTATCGTAAATCAAAGTTTTACATTAAAGTAAGAAAAAAATGTTAAATTTTTTTCAGCTCATTGCTTTTTCTTTTTCGGTTTGATATACTGGGAGAGCATTTAAAAGGAGATGGTTTCATGTTTGGTTATATGCTTGAAAATGCGCGTAATTGTCGGGATTCGCTCGAGAAAAAAATGAAGGAAATCGATCGTACTTTTTTAGAAATTGATGAACAGATTGCGACGGTCGATAGTCAGATAGAAATTGCCAAAATCGAAGAAGAAATGGAGCGGCAAAGTAGGGGTGCCAAGCACTTTCTTTGTTATGGTGTCGCTACCCTTGGCGTTAGTTTTATTGGAATAGAGTTTTTCCTTTCCTCTTTTTTGAAAGTGCCTTTTGGGTCACTTCTTTCGCAACTTCCTGTTACGTTGGGAGTCGGTGTTGTTTCTATTGTTGTTTCTACGCCTCTTTTTTCGAATCTTTCTTCTTTATGGAGAAATTTTTCCCACAATCGAGATTTTTTAGAGTCTCTTCCAGAGGAAGAAGAAAATCCTTTTCTTTTGATGTTACAAGAAAAGTCCTTGAAACAATTACGTTCGATTCGAGAAACTTTATTGGAAGAAGAAGAGGATTTGAAGAAGGAAAAAGCTTCTTGTGAAGAACGGTATGGTGCTTGTTTGGAAAACCTTTATCAGTTACAGGGATGGGAAGAACAACGCGTTGTAGATGTTTTAGCGGATTCTCGGGAAGAATGGACACAATTTCAAGAAAACCCGGAACTCTTATATCAAAAAATAGAGTATCTCTTGTTTCAGGAAAAATTGAATGCTTATCTTTTAGAACATCCAGAATTTCGACAAGAAAATTTCTTTGAAACTACTTTTCGAAATGGAGAAATTGTCCCTATTTATCCGAAATATCGAGAATGGATTGAAATGGTTTTTGGTCCTTCTATTTTCCAAAATTCTTATTTTCAGAGACATCATGCGGATCTTCTAATCGGGGAAGAAGAGAAAGAAGTTGTTTCGCCTAAAGTGAAGTTGAAAGAATCGTGAGAGAACGGTTCTTTTTTATGGTTTTCTAAAAAGTGTTACGCATTTGGCATGTGCATAATTTTTTTCATTTACTTACTGGTTACAAGTTTTAAAAAAACTCTTTCTAGCATTTTTTTATTCGACAAAAAATATATTTATAATAACATTGACAATATTAGGTGATTGTTGTATAGTAAACGCCAAGTGAGGAGTGATAATATGCTTAAAAAAACAATTTGTAAGTTAGTTGTAGGAGTTTCTTTCTGTTTATTCTTATTTTGTATTGGTACAACATCTGTTTATGCTAAAGACAAAGTTACTTCAACCATAGATTTAACTAGTCAAGAGAGTGTAGATAAACTTTCTGATGAAGGTTGGTCTTGGGATGATTCCTCTAAAACACTAACTTTAGATGGTATAACTGTTGAAATAACAGATTCAGATGATGAAGCAAAGGATTGTATTAAATTTAATAAAGGCGACAAGATTACTATCATTTTCAAAGGTGAAAATCATTTAATAGCAGATAAAGGTTATAGTTTATCTGGTGTTGATACAGAGGGTGATGATGGTACACTTACATTAAAAGGCGAAGAAGATGCTGTATTAAATCTTGGTTATAAAACGTTTAAAAGTACTCATCCTGGTAACAATGGTACTGTTAGTTATATGCGCAATTTAGTAATAGAATCTGGTACAATCAACAGTGAAGGTGCAATAGTGGTTGATGATACATTTACTATGAAAGGTGGAAATTTTAATCTTGAAAGTTGGGATACAGATGATCCAGCGGTTTATGTTTTACAACAAGTTAATATTATGGGAGGAAACCTTCATGTTGCATCAAGAGGTACTGCCATTATGGTGCCAGGAGAATTAAAGGAAACAGATGAAGCAGACGGTGTAGTAATAAGTGGTGGAAATGTGTTTCTTGATTCAACAGAATGGGACGCAATTCGTACTGCTTATCCTAATTCTCCTGAAGGTAATTATATAAAGAACGTCGTTATTAATGGTGGAAATATAACTCTTGGTGGTGAATCTGGTATTTACGTTCGTCAGGGTTCTATTATAGTAAATCGTGTGGATAGTTGGGACGTATCTAATGTTAAACAAGATGTGTTTAAGATTGATGATGTAGAAGGTAATGAAATCATATGTCCAGAAGCTGATTATAGTGCAGTCGATGAGGCAATTGATAAAGCGAATGCTTTGAATAAAGATGATTATCAAGATTTTAGTGCAGTTACAGATGCTATGAATGCTGTGATAAGAGGTAAAAATCTTTTGGAGCAAAAACAAGTGGATGCTATGGCTTATAATATTAATAATGCTATTGCAAATTTAAAATTAAAGTATGAACCTGTAGATAATCCAAGTACTTATGATGGAATCTTAACATA
Source organism: uncultured Bacilli bacterium (assembly GCA_947623825.1). Classification (GTDB taxonomy): domain Bacteria; phylum Bacillota_I; class Bacilli_A; order RF39; family UBA660; genus Alloscybalousia. Next base: position 7,415 of record CANQHQ010000017.1, on the reverse strand, counting down.
TGCAATGTGTTTTGTATTAGGTGTTGTTGGTTTAGAATTTAGTACATACCTTTATAAGAAAAAAGTATCAATTCATTACTAAAATGATAGGTAATCTTTGATTGCCTATTTTTTTCTGGTCTTTTTTGGGATAATGATTAGTATAATTCAGGATTTCCATAATTAACTGTACATGGAATAAAAAACGTGCAGTTAAATAAAAATTTTACGAATAAAAAGAATTGTAGATTGTGTTATAGGTTTGTAAAAACATCTCCAATTGTGTGATGTTGATAGGTCTTTCTTGACTTTCCTTTTTCTCTTTGTTACAATAGGAACGTTTGTAAAAACACCACCATTTTGGATAATTAAATAGGGAAGTACCTCTTCATTTTAGAAAGGAGACGTAGGATGATTTCTATTTCTTATGTATTGGATCAGATTCCTAAATCATATATTCAGAAGTTTCATTTATCTCGTTTTGATAAAACGATTCGTATTTTACCGCAAGAAGAAACCATTGGGACCGTTTTTGAGATTCCTTTAATGGGATCATTAGAGCGTGATGGATTTGAAAAAACGTTGTTGTATTTAACGGAAGGTTCTTGTATTCTTGAAAAGAAAAGTATTTCCTATGATGAAGAATATCATTTGGTTTCAGGGAAATTAGCAGTTCACGGAACATTCGTTGATACAGTTTCTTATTGTGATGGAAGGCATGATGGACTAGAGTCCATGATTACCGATACGTTGGTTGAAAGTTGTAAGGTAAAGAAAGTGGAAAGAAAGAGATAAAAGATTTCTTTTTCTTTTACTTGAACTTTTGCCCATCCTATGGTATTATTAGTTTGCGATTGCCCCATAGCCAAGCGGTAAGGCAGTAGACTCTGAATCTACCATGCGCTAGTTCGAATCTAGCTGGGGCAGCCAATGGATAGGAAACCTTTCTCAAGGTTTTTTTCTTTTGAAAAGTCAGAGAATTTTGGTTGATAAAACCGTTCTTTTTTGATATTATAAATGTGATATTTTAAGGATGTGAGATTGTGACAAATAAAGAGTTGGCAGATTTAATTTTTCCTCATGTAACGAAGACGATTGAGGATTATGAAAAAATGTATCCAGAAAGAAATTTACCAGAAGGGGCTGTGGTTTCCCGATTCGCGCCAAGTCCGACTGGATTTGTTCATATGGGTAGTTTGCGTTCGGCTTTTATTGCGAAAAAAGTGCCGCAAGATACCGGAGGTGTTTTTTATTTAAGAATTGAAGATACCGATGGAGCAAGAACCGTTGAAAATGGTATTCAAGGAATTATTGACGATCTTAAAAATTTCGAGATTACGATTGATGAAGGTGTTGTTTCTGAAACGGAACAAAAGGGAGCTTACGGTCCTTATATTCAAAGTCAGAGAAAAGAAATTTATGAGACGTTTGCCAAATATTTGATTGAACAGGGTTTGGCATATCCTTGTTTTTGTAGTCCGGAGGAAATCGAAGAAATTCGGACGATGCAGGAACTTAATAAAGAGAGAATTGGTTATTATGGAAGTTATGCGAAATGTCGCTTTTTAACGAATGAAGAACGGGCAGAAAGAATTCGCCGAGGAGACCCTTATATTATTCGTTTAAAATCTCCAGGAAACTTTCAAAATAAGGTTGTTCTTCAAGATTTGGTTCGAGGAAAAATTGAATTTCCAGAAAACGATTTAGATATCGTCATCATCAAGAGTGATGGATTACCACTTTATCATTTTGCTCATTTGGTAGATGATCATTTGATGAGAACGACGCATATTATTCGGGGAGATGAGTGGATTTCGTCGACGCCAGTTCATTTACAATTATTTCAGGTTTTTGGCTTTGAACCACCTAAGTATGCCCATTTGGGAACGGTTATGAAAGTGGATGAAAATGGAACCAGAAGAAAACTATCGAAACGAAAAGATCCGGAAGCAGCTGTCAGCTATTATCATCAACAAGGAATTCCAGTAGAAGCAGTCAAACTTTATTTGATGACCATCGCGAATACCAATTTTGAGTCTTGGTGGGATCAAAATCCTACTCTTGGTATCGATGATTTCAAATTTGATTTTAAAAAGATGAGTGTTTCAGGAAGTTTATTTGATTTAGAGAAACTATTGAACATTTCGAAAAGTTATATTAGTCGTATGAAGGCTACGGAAGTGTATGATTCTCTCCTTTTATGGGCGAAAGAATTTGATCAAGAGTTTGCCTCTATCTTGGAAAAATATAAAGATTATTCCATCGCTATTTTTAATATCGAGAGAGAACAAAAGAAACCAAGAAAAGATTATGCTTCTTTTTCTAGTATTAAAGATTGTGTTTGGTATATGTACGATGAATATTTTACGGGAGATTTAGAATATCAATTTGGAAAAATCCAAGATCGAGAAGAGATTCGAAAAATCTTGAAACTTTATCTTGAAAAGTACTATCAAGAATCCGATGATAAAGATACTTGGTTTCAAAAAGTCAAACAGTTATCAGAAGAACTTGGATATTGTAGTGATATGAAAGAGTATAAGGCTAATCCTGATCAGTATCCAGGTAGTGTGGCAGATATTTCGACTGTCATTCGTGTTGCGGTAACTACAAGTGCGATGACGCCTGATTTGTATGAGATTTTGAGACTTCTTGGAAGAGAGAGAATCGAGAAACGAATCGAACTTCTTGAAACAAAATAAAATGGAATAGAAAAAAGACTTCTTACAGATTCGTATTCATGTACTTCTGAGTTTATTTAAATACTTTTACTCTTATTTTAAAACTTTTAAATTTAGTTATTTAATATAATTATTAATAAAAGTTTAAAATTTTGGTAGTTGAAAAGGTAGTTGAGAATCATTCTTAACTACCTTTTACTAAAAAGTTATAAACTTTCTTTCCCTACGAAAACATTATAAATTTTATTATAGCGATATCCTAATTTTGCATGGGTAGAGTCTTTAACTAAAATACCAAGTTCTTCTAATTTATCAATTAGTGTAGATACAGTATTTCTTGAAACTCCCGATTCTTCTTCAATTTCTTTTTTGGTAAATACAATTTGATGAATAATTGCTGGCATTATTCTATAAATTGCATTACTATTTAATTTTTCTATTAATGCCATATCTTCTTCATAAATTTTTTGAATTCTATTAATTTTCGCGATATTACTATTACACTGATCAATTACACATTGAAGAAAAAACTTAATAAATCCTAACATATTACCTTTACGGCTTTCATTCAAAAACTTATAATAACTCGGTTTATATAATTCTATGACTTCAGAAAGAAATAGGATTGGTTCTTCATCTGTAAGTAAAGCAAGCTGAATAGGTATTAAAGCTCTTCCTAATCTTCCATTTCCATCTCTATATGCATGAATCGTTTCAAATTGTGAATGAGAAATCGCCATATTTATAAATATTGGATCAATATATAAATTATTCATATAATCAAATAAGTTATTTAACAGTAATGGAACATCCTCTGGGATTGGTGGAACAAATATTGCTTCTTCTATTGTACAACCTTTAGGACCAATCCAATTTTGAATATTTCTAATTTTCCCTGGTTCTTTATTATTTCCTCTTACACTATCTAATAGTATTTTGTGAATATGATTCAAAAAATGTATATCAATCCTTTTTTGCTCTTTTAAATGATCTTTTGCATATTCGATAACTCTTTTTAAATTTTGAATCTCACTAGTGTCATCTGTTTTTGGCATGTATTTTAAATAATACATATCATCTTGTGATATTTGTGTCCCCTCAATTTGTGTTGATTTTAAACTCTCACTCAAAATGATGGAATCTAGGAAAAATCTTGAATTGAATTTGGTATTTTTTAAACTAGTCTTATACTCACCATATTTTTGATTTGCTTCTGCAATTAAAGATAATAATTCTTTGTCGATAGTATAGTTTATTGGTAACGTATCCGCTTTAAATGGTTCCATAATCTCATCTCCTAAACAAAGTTTATCATATTTTTGCCTAAAAACAAACATAAAATGCACAATATATTAATAATATTGTGCATTTTTTCTTTTTTTCTGACATATTTTGCACAACATTTGTGCGATTTATTGCTTTTTTTATTATTTCATAGTATAAACATAATTTTCAAACTTAATATAGATTACTTACATAAAATTTTTTAAACATCAGTGTTTTTAATCAAATGATTGTAAATTATGACAAACAAAAATGGAGCCTTTCGGCTTCTTCAGGGAGCGGTTAGTATTCACACACTTCTAAGTTTATTTAAATACTTTTACCTTTATTTTAAAACTTATAAAAATAGTTATTTAACTTAATAATTAAATAAAATTTAAAATTTTGGTAGTTGAAAAGGTAGTTGAGATTGTTTCTTAACTACCTTTTATGTTTAAATTTTATAATACATTTGATTTTTACTAGTTGGTTTATCGGGAATAGTAAGAGCCACTAGTCCTTCATTTATAGCTGGATCTAAATAAGTTGATCTTAAAGTTTCTTTTGATTTAATTCCTAATTTATTCATAATATCATTTGCAGTCATTGGAACATTATAATCCATTACCTGTAATAATTTTCTAATATGAATTGTTTTTTCTGTGATAGGCATACTAGCAGTAATCATTGATTCTTCTAAAACTTCATCAATCATTTTTAACATAAACTCGATAAATATTGTAGAATCTCCGTTTTTGTTGCAGTCAGCAATTGCTTTGTAATATCCATCCTGATATTTCTTTAATTGTGATTCTATAGGTAAATATTCAAATATTTCTTTCCAATTAGAAAGAATAATATTTTTCCATAATCTAGCTGTTCTACCATTTCCATCTTCAAAAGGATGAATAAATACAAATTCATAATGAAAAAATGACATACATCCATTAATTTATCGTCCATTTTTCATTAAATTCACCTCAATTTTTATGTGTTTTTATACTATTATTCGTATTTCAATTCAATACATCTTGCTTAATTCCTGCTTAATTCTTACTTAAATTTTAGTAAATTACTCCAATAGTTAATCGAATGTAGTAATTTACTTTAAAATTTCATGTTTTAATTATCAAAAATTAGAAATTTTTCTAAATATCAGTTCGTAACAATCCAATAATGTATCAAAGCCTTACTCACATTTATAGTCTCAAATACGTTAAAGTGATATTAGTTACAAAATATTTAGGACATACAAAAATCGGGGAAACACTAAATACATATCACATATGGCTTAGTACTGCCCTCGACTCTATTGTTTATGTTATAGATAGCATAGAAGATTAATAAATTATTCTAACTCCTTAAGTCTTTCATCTATTTCATCAAAGAATTTATGTACTTGTGTACAGCTCTCTGATAGTGATGGTTTATCATTTTGATGTTCATCACTAATTTTTTTTGCGTTTTTTCTGGCATTATCTAAAGAACCATATTTACACAAAAGGTTATAAATATTATCATCATTTTTCTTGTATTTATAATTCAATCCTTTTTCTTTAAAATATTCGTTTAATTTCTTGGCATATTCAGTTCTGTCCATTTTTGAGTAAATATAATGAAAATGTAGAAGAAACCAAAATTCTATCGCTTGATTTGACCATAATGGTATATATTCATTATCTTTACACATTTGTATAGCTTCATCAAAATCTTTTGGACTAAAACTATCTTTGTCAAATACAACGAATATTTTTCCATATGGAACAATAGATGTAGAGTATTTATCTATCTTAACTTGTAAATCCGCCGCTTTAACTAAAGATGTTGTATTCATACCCTTTCCAGCAAATTTTACCTTTAATTTGTACTCATCCTCTATTTCTTTGTTTATTTCATCAATAGCTTTTTTAAAATAATTTGGTTCAGTCTTAGTTCCTTCACAAACAACTAGCCAATTGCTTGATTTTTGTTTTATTATATTTTCTCTTCTTCTTTTTCTTTCTGCAGCTCTTCTTACATGTAAATTATCACTACCCATAACAACACCTACTTTTCGTATGGAATAGCGCCAAATTGACCAGAAAGATATTTTTTCTCATAATCTGAATCAGCACGTAAATTTCTAAATTCAGACAATGAATATAATTTTGATTTACCAAATTCATCCTTATTAACCAAATATAATTGGTCTCTTCTTAAATCATTGCTATTGAACAAGAAAGTTGAATGAGCTGTGTAAATTAATTGAGCGTTATTTTTATTAATTGATTTGTCCATATACATTTGTACAATTTTTTTGAATAATAATGGGTGTAATTTTACATCTACTTCATCAATGCATAATAGACCACCAATTTCAAGGTTTTTTAAAATTATAGGCATAATATTAAAAATACGAATAGTACCATTAGATTCTCTATGTAATGGAATTAAAGTTTGTGTTGAAGAATCATCAATATTTTTGTGAACACCACTAATATTATATTTTTTACCTTCGTCTGTATCAATAGCCTCAATTGTAATACCTAGCAAACATGGATCAAATTCATTAATGATTTTTTGAAATTTATTATAAACTGAATCATTTTGACTTAGTATATTAATGCTTGCTTTTCTAAATTCGCTTTCAATTCTAAAATCAAATTTACAAATATAATCATATAAGTCTCTTAAAATTCCAGATTCTTCTTTAATTGCAACGTTACTTAACACTAGTAATTTACTTGCATTCAAATTAATGTCATTTCCGAATAAATTCCAAGTTTTTTCATATTTGTTATATGGTTTTCCAAATGATACTTTATTATTTGTTCTTTCAAAAATTATTTTTTGAGTTGCTTTAGTATTTAATGCAAATTTTTTTGTATATAACCATTCTTCATCAATTCTATTTTTATTTAGTGAAAATCCATATCGATATTCATTGTTACCTAAACAAATCGATACCTCATATTCACTGTTTTCTTTGATGCTCTTTTTGCTAAATACAAATGGATTTGTTGGTAAATCGCTATTAATATCTATTCTATTAGAAAATTTAATAAATTCAAACATAAAATCCAATGCTTCAAGTGCACTACTCTTTCCAGATGCATTTGCACCATGAATTGCAATAACTGGCAAAATATTATTACCATTAACATTTATTGTTGATTCAATATGTCTTTTTTCTTGAGTAGCCATTAAGTCCAAGAAAGTTTCATCATAAAAACATTTATGATTTTTGAATTTAAATTGCAGTAACATAATAATACCTCCGTTTCCATGGCTATATTATCATTTTTTCACAAAAAAGTAAAGTTTTGGGAGAAATTTTCTCTCAAAACAGTAAAAAATATATCATTTTTAATTATTATCATCATTATTATATTATTTATTATTTAAAAATATCATAGAATTATACTTAAGGAACATTAATATAACTGAAAAAGAATGTTTTATTTTTTTGCTAGCATAAATAATTGTAGTATTCTTAATCATTATCAATTCTTT
>CANQHQ010000016.1 GCA_947623825.1 uncultured Bacilli bacterium | reverse complement strand
AATTTTATTGATATGATACCCTCTCACACCACCGTACGTACCGTTCGGTATACGGCGGTTTAATTTGTAATAATATGTACTTTTAGATAATGGTCTAGTGAATTAACTAAACCTCTTTTGTTTAATCTTCCTTTTGAGACCGCAGTTTCTAATACTCTTGTGTGTGCGATGTGATAATATCCTCTTCTTGAATTTACAGTTACATAGGCATTTCTATGGTTTATTCCCAATTTTCTAAGACAGGTATATCTTTTCTTTATCTTTTTCCATTGTTTCCATATGATAACTCTGACTTTTCTTCTTATCCACGTATCTATTCCTTGAAGGAATATTTTCATATCTGCAATTTTGAAGTAATTAACCCAACCATATATTACTTGTTTTAGTTTAAGTAATCTAGTATCTAAACTTATACTTTTACTTCTTATGAGTGTTTCACGAAGTTTTGTTTTAAACTTCTCAACTGATTTAATATGTGGTTTTGGTCTCCATGTTTTTTGATTAATCTTTCTGTAAAATCCAAAGCCCAAATACTTGACTTCATCAGGTTTTGCTATTTTACTCTTTTCTACATTTACTTTTAATCCTAGTTTTCTAGTAATAAATGTAGTAATACTTTCCATTACTCTATTCGCTGCTTTTTCACTCTTTACCATTATAAGACAATCATCCGCATATCTTACAAAATTTAGTCCTCTTTTTTCTAGTTCCTTATCAAGTTCATTTAACATTATATTGGAAAGCAATGGACTTAGGTTTCCACCTTGGGGTGTTCCTTTCTTTGTCTCTTGAATAACACCTTTTTCCATTACTCCACTTTGTAAGAACTTCCTTATTAGTGATACTAGATTTCCATCTTTTATGGTTCTTCTTATTATACCTATTAACTTATCTTGGTTCACTTCATCAAAGAATGATTGTAAGTCTATATCTATTATCCAATCATATCCATCGTTGAATAATTCAAGTGCTTTTATAACTGCTTGCTCACAACATCTTCCCGGTCTAAAGCCATAAGAACTATTGGAAAATTGTTCTTCATAGATTGGTGTTAAGACTTGGACTATTGCTTGTTGTAACACCCTATCTATAACACTTGGTATTCCTAGTTTTCTTAGTTTTCCATTTTCTTTTGGTATATAAACTCTTCTTACAGGTTGTGGTTTATATTTCCTATTTCTTATTTTATAAAGTATCTCTTCTTTATGTTCTTTAATATAAGAAAATAATTCTTCGACAGTTACTCCATCAACTCCACTTGCTCCTTTGTTCTTGTAAACTTTCTTATAGGCATTGTTTAAATTGTCCTTGGAAAGTACTTTCTCTAAAAGTTCCATATCTGTTCCTACCTTTCTAATTTCGCTCATAGGTTAATCATCTTTTGAGGCTTGCTCCCAAGATACGCTTGGTACTCTTCCTTTTATTTATTCTGATTTTAACCTATTCCAATTTCAGTAGTAAAAAAACTACAAATTATTCGGTCCTTCCTAACTATTTAGTACTACGACCTCGGCTGACTTCTTGCAGTAAACCTTTTTCGACCGATTTTCTTAATAGGGTTCTCCTTAATCGTCTGCAAGACCTCCCGTGGTAAGACATATATCTTTCCTCGATTAGCTACTTACTTTACTACATAAAGTTACGAGTATTCTTTTGGACTTTGATTTGTTTGGCAACCTTATCCGTTTATGTAGCCCTATAGTAAGTTCCTGTTCGTTAGCCCTCGATTTTGTTCCACACTTCCTTTAGCCCCAACATCACTGTTAATGCTTTGTGCTTCTCTAACACTTCGTCGATACCTACGCGTGTATTGGACTTTCACCAACCAGATATATACCATGCACGGCACACCAAAAGAAAGCGGAGTCTAGGCTCCGCTTTGAAGTTCTTTCTGAAATAAAGAAATCACATACCGAATTTCATCTTTATCTTGAAGAATGGTCAATTCTATTTTTTCTCCCTGCACTTCTTCTACCGCAAATTTTACTTCCACCGGTTTAAAATTACTAATCAAGTAAATATAAGATTTGGTTCCCATAGATTTCGTAGCGACAACAATGTATTCCTTTTCACCAATAGTAATAATTTCACTAGGTTCTAATTTCATCGACTGACACCTCCCATATCATTTTCGTTAGAATTCATATAATTTTGTAATCGATCCTTGGCTGTTCCAATGACCTGATAAGCTTTTTGGGCTAATTTTTGAAGATTCGAAGGAATATGCGCGAATTTCCATTCTAACTTTCCTTCTGTTTCATGAACCTGTTGACGCACAGTTTCTTCCATTTGATCCACTTGATAAGAAACCCCATCCGCTCGTGTAAAAGTATCTCCTACTTGAGCATCTCGAGGGACCATCAATGGACCAATATCAGAGGAAACAACCGGTGTTTTTTGAAGAGAGTCAGTCACAACGGCTTGATAAGTACCCAAGTCTATCACGTGTTGTTCAAACTGTTGAACAGAATATCCCATCTCTTTCATGACTTCTAAATCTACATCCACCCAACCAGCAGTTGGATTTTCAAAGTGAAGTTTTCCTTCCAAATTAGGTAAAGGAATTCCCGTATTTTGAGAAGTACGGGTAAGGGCCTCCGCCAAAGAAAGTCCATCTTCAAATTTTGTCTCTTCAATTCGTCCAGTAGCCGTATTAATAACAGAAAACTTAGATACAGTATACTCTTGATTCGAAGGAAGGTACGCATTTCCAACATGCCCCGTACGATTCGCTCCACCATACTCATAATCACTAGATTCATGAACTTCTAATCCCGAAGGCAAACGCACCTGATCACCAAGATGAATCTGTTCTAATAACTCCTGGAACTGTGTATCTTCATCTACTTCTTTCCAAGTATTTTTGAAAGCATGAACTGCCACTGTCAAATCGGTCGTAGTCGTAATTTCCGTTTCCTTTCCATGACCAAATCCCATCAAAGCAGCGATTCCTAAAATTGCCAAACCATAACACCATTTTCGATTTTTTTCCTTTTTCTCTTTTTCGACATAAGGTTCTGGCTCCGGAGTCGGTTCCGGTTCCGAAGTTGATTCTAAATCAGGAGTTACTTCTGGATTCGATATCACTTCTGAATCAGGAGACGAAAAAATCGGTTCATCTACAAAAACAGAATTAGAAGGAGAAATTGGTGGAACCACTAAATCAGGATTTCCCTTTTCTTCCTCTTCCTTTGAACGATCCAATTCCGAAGAAGGAGGAAGGTCCGAATCTTTTTTCGAACTAGGAGAAACTTTAGAAGGATTCACCTTTCTTCTTCCTCCAGGAAGAATCGGAAACACCATAGGAGGAATTTTCTCTTTTTCCGCTTGAATCACATAGTTTTCTAAGGCTAATTTTACTTCATCAAGAAGAAGATATTCACCATTTTCTAAGGTAAATCCTTCTCTATTTCCTAAAAACATAGAACCTTTTTGTCTCTCTTTGGACTCTCCCCGTCCTACAATAGACACATTCTTAGCCATTTGGTTTAAAATTTTTTGATTATCTCGTAAAAGAATCTCTCCTGCATTTTTTACTTCGGAAAGTAACGATTGAAACTCACTGAAACCAACCGTCTTTCCTGTCTTCTTACACACTACTTTTTCAGAAGTAGATAAAGACGAAAAAACATTGGCAATGGCTTCTAAAATTTCCGTTCGATTGGCATAACTTCCATTAGACAAAACCACATTTTCCTTATTGTACCCCATAAAAATAGAACTGGTTGGAAAACTATCTTCCTTTCCTTCTATAACGACACTTTTATCTTGCCTTGGCAATCCCTCTTTCGATACTTGATCTGTTACAGGATGATCATTAACAGAAAGATGCGTAAGAGAATCTAAATCCGGTTGAAAAGAACGTTCTGTCACATTTTCTTTCGTCTCTTCCTCATTCATGCCTACCACTCCTTTATTTTAATATAACATAATCAAAATCACCGGTCTAATAAAATCGAAAAATACCGTCAAATAACGTAAAAAGAGGATTCCTACAATGGATTCCTCTTTTCATGTTCTAGAACATTCTGATAGTAGCATCTACCTAACCGATACAAATTCCTGTACCAATCTATGCTCATAACTATCACCATAAATAATATGAACCAAATTCAAAAAATCATACCTATTTATTCTGTTTTATTTTCTTCTTTTACCGTTTTTGAGTCTTTAAACGTTTCTTTTAAAATCGTTCCCGCAGTAACTAAATTTTGTAAATCGCTAGGAACAATGATCTTCGTAGATTGTCCGTTAGCAACATCGACCATCGCTTCATAACTCTTTAATTTTAATACGGATTCATCTGCTTTTGCTTCTTTCAATAAACGAATTCCTTGGGCGGTTGCTTCTTGAATTTTGATAATGGCTTGGGCTTCACCTTCTGCTTCACGAATATGAGTTTCTCTCTTGGCATCCGCTCTTAGAATGGCACTCTCTTTTTCACCTTCAGCGATTAAGATAGCAGCCTTCTTTTCTCCTTCTGCTTGAAGAATTTTCTCACGTCTTTCTCGTTCTGCACGCATTTGTTTTTCCATGGCTTCTTGAATATCTCTAGGTGGAATAATATTTTTTACTTCCACACGATTGACTTTAATTCCCCATGGATCTGTCGCTTCATCAAGAATAGAACGCATCTTCGCATTAATGATATCACGACTCGTTAAAGTTTGGTCAAGTTCCAACTCACCAATGATGTTACGCAACGTAGTAGCGGTTAAATTTTCAATTGCGTTTACTGGATTTTCTACTCCATACGTATATAATTTTGGATCTGTAATTTGAAAATAAACAACGGTGTCAATCTGCATCGTAACGTTATCTTTGGTAATCACTGGTTGTGGTGCGAAATCTTTTACAATTTCCTTTAAACTAACGTCACTCGCAATCCGGTCGATAAAAGGAATCACATAATGAAGACCTGTCTGTAAGGTTTCATGATAAGAACCCAATCTCTCAACCACTTTGGCTCTCGATTGTGGAATAATTTTTACTCCAAATACAACAACCAATAAAAGAAAAATCAATAAAACCCATCCCATAAATTACTCTACCTCCTCTACTTCTTTTACGGATAGTTTGACTCCTTCGATAGAAAGAATTTCTACTTTTTTGCCTACGGCGATTTTTTGATTGGAAATCGCAGTCCAACGTTTTCCAGAAACTTTCACTTCTCCTGGATTTAATTTGGTAATTTCTTCTGTTACTACGCCAATCTGTCCGATAACCTGATCCAAATTGGTTGCTTCCGGTTTCTTATCTCGAATCTTTTTAACAAATTTTCGAGTAAGAAGCAAACTGACAAAACTAACTCCTACAAAAACAGCAATTTGAACGGTTGGATTATCAATGACCAAACTCACTACAAAACTAGCTAACGCTCCAATAGCGAACCAAATCGATACCAATCCAACGGTCATCAATTCCAAGAGAACCAAAGCGATAAAAACGATCAACCAAATACTACTCACATCTTCACCTCTTATACTCCTCATTATAACACAAAAAGGAATAAATTACTAGTATAACTTATTCCCATTCTTCCTATTTCATGTATCTTTTTTTTATTCTAAAATTTCAACCGATTTAGAGCCATTTTCCTTCAAATAAACGGAAAATTGTTCTTTATTATCACAAGTAACCAACAAAAGATCTCCAAGGACACGATATCCCATATTGGTTAACCTCGTCCGTAACCATTCTTCATCTTTTCCGATATGCTTTAAGTTTTGAAACATAATCTTACCATCAATTACTAAGTTACTAACCATCGCATTTTCAGAAACTTTTATTTTCATATCGGAAGGAGTCAAAGGTTGATATTTACTTTTAGGAAGAAAACTCACTTTCCCTGATGGCTCCAAAATAGAACATTGAATTTGAGAAATATCATAATAGCCACTTTCTCGTGCTAATTGAAGAAAATCATTAATATCCAGTTTGCTTTTTTGAAGATTCTGATATAAGAATTTTCCCTGATTCATCAAAACCGTCGGTGTTCCTGTAAAAAATCTTCTTAAATGAATACTTTTCGTAGTAAGAAAAGAAATCAAGGCTGCTGAACCTCCATAAATCGCAATCGCCAAAACCCCATCTAAATAACGAATAGAATCATCGACACTCAAACTAGCGGCAATGGAACCAATACTAATTCCAATAATATAATCAAAAAGATTCAATTGACTAATTTGTTTTTTACCCATAAATTCCGTAATAAAAAATAAAACAAGAATCGAAATAAAACTTCGTAGAAAAAGATCGAAGAAATCTTTCATATTATCACCAATTATAGGATGAACCAAAGAACGAAAACTATACAAAAAAAGGCTAGTTAGAAAGCCATATGAGAGAAGGAAAATCTGCTTTCATTTCCTGATAACTTACTTCCTCTCCTACCGCATAAATGGCTGAAAAACTATCCTTTGTCGCTAAATATCGATTGTAGTTATGACTACGATCTAGATAACAATGTTCTCCATAAAGAGATACAAAAATCTTTTCAAAAAAAGAATGAAGTCCTAAAAAAGAATCATTAGGAAAATAAATGAAATTTCGCTCTGGATTCACATACGTAAAAAATTTTAATCCATCTCTCCAATCCCCATTCGATAATACGAGACTCTGATCCGCAATCGAATAAGAGAAAGAATCATCGGATACCAATAATTTTTCTACTTCTAAAAGAACTTCTTGAGAAGAAACAGAAACTCCCATAACCTTTTCATCAATCGAAAGTAACGGTTCTAAAAGAGATTGATTCTCAATGATTTTTTCTAAAAACAAGCGATTCATCGCACAAGCTCCTGTTTCTTTTCTTTTTGGCAATCGATAGAAATTTGTCTTGTAATCAATTCAATTTGATCCAAATCCATTTCGGAATAACCAGAACCATGAATGTATTTTTCAACCATTGTTTCCCAATTTCCACTATGACAAACACGATGCACATTTGGATTATGATAATCTTCCATTTCTTGAATCAATTCTCGACGACTATACTTCGATAAATCCGCGAATTCACTGAAATTCATCACGTAAATGGCAGAACCCTGTGCCGGAATCGAACCTTTTTTCCCAGAAGTATAGAACTTTTCTAAAAGGACTACCCCATTTTCATAAACATACGCTTGATATCCTTCAAAAGTATGAATTCCTGACAAAATAATTTTTGGATTGGTACTTTCAAAAAATTGAAGTTTTCTCTCAAGCATACGATAGGAATTTTGAAGAAGAAGCGGATCTTTCTCCCTAGAAGTGGTTCTTGGTTTTCTTAAAGTGGAAACAGAACCATCCGATATAGGTTTCGTCGGTAAAAATTCCCAGTTCAACTGAATTTGTTCAATGAGTCTTTCATTTTGAATTCGCTTCCAAGTATTGGTCGTTCTCTTCTGTAAAACTTCTTCATACGAAGTAGGACGATCTTCTCTTTTATAAGCTTCCGGATATTCTTCATAGAATTCCTTTTGAAAATCTCGAATATCTTCGATAGAAAAGGTAGAGACCTTTTCTTCCGCTTCTTCCCCTTCCGCAAAAACTTCGACAAAGATATCAAAATTCAAACGATATTTTCGATTCGTAAGAGATTCTAAGTAATCGACAAGTAATAAATAATTGTCCGTAGGAGAAATAATCATAGAATAGTCGACTCCCTCCGGAATTGGTTCTCTTAAATTTAAAATATGTTGAGAAAGAAACACCATGGCAGCCAACATTTTATCGATACCGACCGGTTCAAACAATTGAGGAGGAATCGCACGATTCAAAAATTCAAACATCGTATCGACATTTTTCGATAACCAATTACACTGTCTCATTTTTCGAAAGGCGGCCTCCTGAATCTGTCCCCCATTTCCTAAAGTGGGCATCAAGGAATTTAGATATTTTTTATCTTTTAACGCATCTCTTCGACTCGCCGCTGTCTGTTTAACGATGGATTTCAATTCCTCCTCGGAAAGGTTTTCAAAGAAAAGTTTCGGACGAAGACGAGGAAGAGAAAAGAGAGAAACAAATTCTTTTTCTTGATTTAAAAAGTTCGCAAAAAAGGGAATCGTCGCAAAAGAAAATTGATTATGATACGCATCGATAGGACGAACTACCAACCAAAAATTTTCCACATCAAAAGGAATAGGACAAGTAGGTAATTGTTCTTCGTACCATTTCTTTAAATTTGCCGTCAATTCTACCTCGATTCGATGATTTTCCTGGGCATTTCCACCTAAACGAAAGAATTCAGGAATATGAAGACAACAAGCATTCATAGGTTGAGGAAGTCCAATATTAGGAACTTCACTCCATTCTAACAAATCACTCATAGAATGAATCATCTTTTTCATAACCATCTCTCCTTTTCTAAAGTTACTTTTTTCTCATTTACAATTCCTTGAAGAATCGCATCAATATCATCAAAAGAATAATCGGTTCTCGGGGATTCCATCATCCTTCGTACCCGATTCTGCCATCCTGGCGTATGATAGATTCTGCGCACACTCCGATTGGTATGAGAACGAATTTTATCGATCAATTCTGATTTTGAATACTGTGACATTTCCATAAAATCTTCAATATCCATCACAACAATACTTTCGTAATGGGAAGGTGCCACAATTCCATGCTTGGTCACACGATAAAATTTATCTAAAACAACGAGTCCATTCTCATACAAATAACCACTATATCCCTTAAACGTATCAATTCCTTCCAAAACGTAAGAATACTCCGTCGTAGGATAGAAAGATAACTTTTCATTTAACAATTGGTTATCTTCTTCACTCGTTCTCGTTTTCCGAATTTGGGCAATGCTTTCCCTCATGGAAGAAGACATTCTTTCTCCTTTTCCCTCAGGAAAAATCTGAAAATTAAGTTGAATCGATTGAACAAAATCATCTTTTCGAATACGAGAACGGGCATCCGTCAAATAATTTCGAAATAAACGAGAAACATCCAAGTCTTCTTTCATCGACGAACAAAGATCGGAGTTTTCACTAGAAAAGTGGTGAAAAAAGTCGACAACATCTTGAGACTGATAACGATCCCCATTCATGATAAAAAAGGTTTGATAATCCTCTCCAGAACGACTCTTCAAATAATCAATCAGTAGTAGATAGCGTTCTAAAAAATGAACACCCGCCTTCATTCGATCGCGAGAATCAGAATCATCTAGATGATCCTTTGACTCATCGATACTTAAGGCTGCCCGAAGCCCCATAATCAAACAAAAACGGTCTCCATTGATTTGGTGTAAAGAAGGGACATCGACAGGGAGATTGAATGAAGATACCACTTCTTCCAAATGACGAGAAAGAAAATTGGCAATACTTCGATCCTCGATACAATCATTTCGAGAAGATTCCGCAACGTTGGGTAAAATCTCATTAATCGCTCGGACCACATCTCGAAAAATAGATTTCAAAGTCGTTACCATTTCTGTTTGAGAACGAGAAAATAAACCATCATCGACTAGTTCTTCCGCAATTGGAGCCATCATATCCGGAAAGCCACTGATAAAATAAGAAAGAAGCCAAGAACAAATTTCCACGACATCATATCCAAACTGAAGCGAACCATCCTCTTGACAAAGAACTCCTGGATGGAAACTCCAACGATTACTACATTCCAACACTTTCATCAACTTCGGAAATTGCGAAAGGCGATGAGAGAATTCTTGAAAAAGTTCTTCGATACACTGACGATAGTGATACTTCTCTATAAATAGATAACGGAAAAAACTTTGTTCAAAAAAAATATGTTCCGCATCAGGCATTCCCATTCGCTTTAAATCATCAAACGAAAGTAATTCGTGAATGGTTCGATACTCCATACAATTTTCCCCCTTTAAAAACGTTCCTATTATACTACGAAAAGAAAAAAAATTCAAGGAATTTCCCCTTTCTCAAGAATTCCTTGAATCATCGATCAAAATTTTACTCCATCTGTTCATATTTTGGACTTTTCGGTAGTCCCGGCATCGTCAAAATTTGATTCAAATACACGATTACCATTTCACTACCGGTATCGATGGATAAATCTTGAACAGAGATGGAATAATCCTTTGGATATCCTAACTTTTCTTTATCATCACTAAGAGAATACGGTGTCTTTGCCATACAAACAGGATAATGTCCGACGCCTAATTTTGAAATTTCCTCCATTTTCTGTAACGCAAGACTGGAGTATTGAACACCACTCGCACCATAGACCTTCGTCGCAATGGTTTCAATTTTTTCTTGAATCGAGAAAGTTTCAGGATAAAGATAAGTGAAAGAAGAAGAATCTAAATGCGCAAGCACATATTCGGCCAGCGAAAGTCCTCCTTTTCCCCCTTCCTCAAAGTAAGAAACGACAAAGGAAGCAACTTCATTCTGATTACAGAACGCACGAACTTCTTCAATTTCCTCTTCTGTATCATCAGAAAAATGATTAATTGCTACACAAAATGGTACATGATATTGTCTTAAATGCACAATATGCGCAAGTAAATTTTCTATTCCGCTATGCTTTAAAGCGCGAACGGTAGCCACCAAGACAACAAACGAAGGACGAAAGTCCCCAACACGACACGGAATATGAAAGAATTTTTCAGCACCCAAATCACTTCCAAACCCAGCCTCTGTCACTACATAATCCGCAAGAGAAAGAGCCGTTTTCGTCGCCACGACACTATTACATCCATGCGCAATGTTCGCAAAAGGACCTCCATGAATCAAAACGGGATTCCCCTCCATCGTCTGCACCACATTCGGATGAAAAGCCTCTTTCAACAAAAGAGCCATCGCCCCATCTACTTTCAAGTCTCTAGCGTAAAGTGGCTTTTTCTCTAACGTATATCCAATCAAAATATTTCCGAGACGACGACGCAAATCTGCCTCATCCTTCGCTAGACAAAAAACAGCCATGACCGTCGAAGCAGCCGTAATCGTAAAACTTCCTCGAAGAGTACGATCATTCATATCCATACAACGTTTCACACAAACAGTCGCAGGATCAATTCCGAGTTCATTTCCTTGAAAAATATGATTGTCAATCGCCGCACACAACAAATTATTCGCAGAAGTAATCGCATGGAAATCACCTGTAAAATGCAAATTAATGTCTTCCGCAGGAACCACGGAAGCACATCCACCACCTGTAGCACCCCCCTTAAAACCAAACACGGGACCTAAAGAAGGTTCTCGCAACACTGCCACACTTTTCTTACCCAAAGAACATAAGGCATCATCTAAACCAATTGTAACGGTCGTTTTCCCTTCCCCAGAAGGAGTAGGATTAATGGCGGTCACCAAAATTAATTGACCAGAAGGATTTCCCGCCGGTCGAAGAATTTTTGCTTTTTCTTCCCCATAACAATATACTTCCTCTGGTTTTAAACCCAATTTTTCTACTACACGCATTATTTTTTCCATTTTTTATCATCCCTTCCAATGAAATAAAAATACAAAAGGATGGTTCCCAACATGAGGAATAAAACTCCTAAGAGAATTCCACCTATTATAAAAATATCACGAATCCACAATAAAAGAAAGAAAAGAAAACATTTCGTCAATAATCCAAGACCCAAACAAGACCGAAGAAGACAAGCCACTTTTTTACTAAGGTAGGTCAAATCATAAATCAAAGAAAAATCGGAAGGAAGAATCACAAAATCGGCATCCAAAGAAGTAGAATTTCCATAAAGAATACGCACATCAAAGTCGTATGGACACACATCATCACTAAGATAAGCCTGTGGCACTCCCTGCATTTCCCGAAGATATTGAACCCAAAAATCCCGTTCTTTTAAGGTAAGTTCCGAAAAAGAATCGGAAATTCCTAAAGTATAAGAAACACCTCTTGTAATTTTCTCATTGTCACGAGAAAACGTCGCTATATGAGAGATTCCCAATTTCTTTAAATGCAGGATATCTTCCTTTCTCGATAATAAAAGGTGATCGGAAAGAACCACATATCCAAGATACTTTCCAGAAGACGCAATATAAAGAATCGTTCCCATTTCTTCTGCTTTTTCCACTGTAATGCCATGATCTAAAAGAAAGGTAAAATTCCCAATCTCAATCTTTTGTCCCTTATAAACTACAGAAACACCATTTTCAAAAGAAGAAAACTTTTTTAGTTGAGAAACAGCAACAGAGACTTTTTCCTCACAATACTTTCGTACGCATTCCCCAATTCGATTTTCTGCGTAATATTCTCCCGCATATAACGTTTCCAATAACGTATCGCGAGAGATTCCCTCTTCCACCAAAACATCAGTGATAGAAAACGTTCCAAGAGTAAGAACCCCTGTTTTCGTAAAAACCAAATTCTTTACCTTACTATATGTAAGAAACTTCTCTTTATTGAACACATAAACTCTTTTTTTAGCTAGAAGAAAAATACCAAGAGATAAAATGATAGGAAATAATTCGGAAAAATCAAAGAAGGAAAGAAGAAAAATCATCATCGCATACTGAAGAGAATGGTCTCCAAATTGATAAACAACAAGGAAAAGGAAAAGAAATAGTCCTAATAAAGGAATGAAAAAAGAAGACCATAACGAAGAAGAAAAGAAAGAAGAAAACGATATTTTTTTATCCTCTCGTAATCGACATCCATACTGATAAAAAGGAAGAGCATCCAAAACCTCTAAAACTTCTATCTGAAGTTCTCCACGAACAAGAAGACTTCCTGGAAAAATCTCTACGCCTTTCCGAACTGTCTTTTCTTTCTGTTGAGAGAAAGAAAAGATGGTTCCCGTACCTTTTTGAACCATTCCATGAAAAGGGCAAACTTCTCCTTCTTTTAAAAGAAGACAATCTCCTTTTTGGATTTCCCCCGCTCTTTTAGAAATCACTTTTTTCGAAGAAAGAACCGAAAAAAAAGTATTTTGATCCCCATAAATACGAGAATACGTCCGATTTAGATAGTTTCTACACTGCGACAACGAAATTTGAAAAATAGAATACCCAAAGAGTAAGAGATAACCGAATCCTTCTTTCTGAAAGAAAATAGAAAAGAAAAAAACAAGATAAAACAAAAGAACATTTCGAGAGAAAGATTTTTGATAAAGAAAAAACAAAAAAAGAAAAAAAGCGGCTCCATAAAAAAACAAGTTAGAAAGTCCAAGTAAGGCACATAAAGCACAAAAAAAGGACACACAAAACCATACATAAGCCTTCACCAAAACCCCACCTCGTCTTTCGTCCTATGTACCTGTTATTCTACCACATAAAAAGAAAGAAATCTAGTTTTCTTTCTTTTGTCATAATAAATCTAACTGACGAAGTTTTAAACCATATTCGCGATTTAAAACTTCATTGACTTCTTTTAATTTTTCAGAGTCATAAAGCAAATCTTTCTGATAACAAATGACATCTTCTTCAGGATGAACCAAAACAGGTTTTACTTGAAACTCCTTGGCAATCCTTCGGACCTCATCACTTACTTCAGAAATAGCCAAAACACCCCAAGGACGAAGACAACGAACCGTACGACAAGTAATTTGATTATAAACCCCTAATCGATCGGTTAACTGTTCTAAGGCTTCTAAATTGAGCCAAAGGCTAGGAAGATAGGTAAGTTCTTCTTCTGTTTTAGCCAGCGTAGAAGTATCGCTATCCGTAGGAAAAATGTGGACAATATCTTCTGGATGAATATCATAAAGAAGAAAAGGTCGTCCCTGATAAATAGAAATATTCTTCGCATGAACAGTCGAAAAAGATAAAAATTTTCTCTTTTGACAAGCCTCATAATAACTAGAAGCAATATATCGACCAAACTGCATCGTACTAACACGACCAAGAAGATGAAATTCTTCTCCCTGAGGAATCTCGATGACCGAATCTTCCGTATCGATTTTTTTTGTAAGACGAGAAACAATCTCACGACAAGAAGAATCTCGGACAAGATGATAGGTCAACATTTCTTCTCCTGTCATTTGATAAAGAGTAGAGTGAACCCGCTCCCATTCTTTTTCATTTGGAACCTTTGTATACATAGAAATCCCTCCTATTGCCCGATATTATAAAGATTTTCTACCGTCATGTCAAACGAAAAAAAGAAAAGAATTATTCCTTCTTTTCCTTGATTCCAATCTTTCCATCTGCATAATCAATCATCAAATGCATACCATATTGTACCTTATCTTCGATAATCCAACGAGAAAGTTCTGTTTCAATCGTTCGTCCGACCAATCGTTTCAAAGGACGCGCTCCATAGTTCACGTCATAGCCACATTCAATGAAGTAATTTCTCGCCTCTTCCGTTAACTCTAGATGAAGATTCATATCCGTAAGACGGGTTTCTAATTGCGAAATCAATTGATCCAAAATTTTAGAAATCACTTCTTTTGTCAAAGGAGAGAAAACAATCACTTCATCAATACGATTGATAAATTCGGGACGAAACGTGTGTTGTAACTCCTTCAAAACCAAGTCCCGATGCCCTTCAAGAATATGTTCACTTCCCAAATTAGAAGTCATAATAATAATGGTATTCTTAAAATCGACCGTACGTCCATTCGAATCAGTAACACGTCCATCATCCAAAATCTGCAACAACAAGTTGAGAACTTCTGGATGCGCTTTTTCTATTTCATCGAAAAGGACAATACTATAAGGATTTCTACGCACTGCTTCGGTCAATTGTCCTCCTTCTTCATAACCAACATATCCAGGAGGACTACCAATCAATCGGCTAACAGAGAACTTCTCCATATATTCACTCATATCAATACGAACCATATGTTTCTCATCATCAAACAATTCGTAGGCAAGCGTACGAGCGACTTCTGTTTTTCCAACGCCAGTAGGTCCTAAAAAGATAAAGGAACCGATTGGACGATTCGGGTCTTTAATCCCACTACGACTTTTGATAATTGCTTCACTAACTCTTTTAATGGCTTCTTCTTGTCCAATCACTCTCTTCTTCATGTTTTCTTCTAAGGATAGGAGTTTCTCTCTTTCCCCACTAACCAATTTACTGATTGGAATATTGGTCCATTTCGAAATCACGCTGGCGATATCATCACTCGTTACAACATCACTTAAAATCTTATTTTTTTCGATTCCATTGAGTTCCGCTAACTCTTTCTCTAATCGTGGTAACTCTCCATGTCTCAAGCGAGCAGCTTTTTCCAAATCATAGTCGTTTTCGGCTTGATCTAACTCAAATTTCGTTTTTTCAATTTCTTTCTTTTTCGATTTAATTTCATCATTGATGGATTTTTCTTTATCCCAAGCACTTTTCAACTCGGCTTCTTTTTCCTTTAAATTACTCAAAGTTTCCGTAATCGAAGCCATTCTTTGTTTCGAAATTTCATCCTTTTCCTTTTTAATGGCTTCCATTTCTATCTGTAGACGCATAATTTCACGCGTAAGCGTATCTAGTTCAATCGGAACGGAATCCATCTGCACACGAATGGTCGCACAAGCTTCATCAATCAAATCGATGGCTTTATCAGGTAAATAACGATCGGTAATATAACGATTAGACATCGTAGCGGCCGCTACTAAGGCATTGTCTTTGATATTGACCCCATGATGAATTTCAAATCGTTCTTTTAATCCACGCAAAATGGTAATGGTATCTTCGACGGTAGGTTCACTAACTTTAATTTTTTGAAAACGTCGCTCCAAAGCCCCATCTTTTTCAATATATTTTCGGTACTCATTTAACGTAGTCGCTCCAATCAAATGAATTTCCCCACGTGCCAACATCGGTTTTAAAATATTAGAAGTATCCATCGCACCTTCCATATTTCCAGAACCGACAATCGTATGAATTTCATCGATAAATAGGATAATCTCCCCTTCACTTTTCTTAATCTCTTGTAACACATTTTTAAGTCGTTCCTCAAATTCTCCACGATATTTCGCACCCGCAATCAAACTTGCCATATCGAGTTCCCAAATCGTCTTATTCTTTAAACTATTCGGAACATCTCCTTTAACAATTCGCAAAGCAAGTCCTTCGACAATCGCCGTTTTACCTACCCCTGGTTCTCCAATTAAAACAGGGTTATTTTTGGTCTTTCGTGACAAAATTCTCGTAATACTACGGATTTCCTCATCCCGCCCAATGACAGGATCCACTTTTCCATTTTTTACATCGTCTATCATGTTTCTTCCATATTTTTCCAAAACATTTTCTTGTTCTTGTTCCATATTTGGATACATAGACATCACCTCATGTATCCCATTATACACCATTTTTAGCACTTGTCAAGTAAGAGTGCTAAATTCGACGATTTTCGCAACCTATTTAAATTTTGGAATGGTACCCAACTTCTTCTGTACCTGATCAAGAACCTCCCATTCTGGAGAAGTTCCTTGTATCTCAGAGAAAGAAAAGAGAGAAGCATTCTGCCAAGAAAAAGTAAAAAACTCTGATTGTCTTTGTTGAAAAACAAACAAATCACAAAAGCAAGAATAAATCGTAGATAAATAATAATACTCTTTTTTCTGAGCCACTCGATAGAGAGTTTTTAAAAGATGGGAAGTCAATCGTTTCGCTACCAAAGATTCTTTTCGAAAATCAAGTAAGAAAGACTGAAACTTCTTCGTATTTTCCCAGTCATAAACACCACAAATCAAATGAAGTCCATTAAAAAAAGAGGCATTGATACAAAAATCCATATTAACTTGAAAACTGGTTTTCAATTCTTCAAGAAATTGGCGAAGTTTATCCATAGACGAACGAATCACTTCTTCTTCCTGTATTTCATAATACGAGATTTGATCAAATAATTCTTTATAAAATTGAAGTAAAGACTCTTCTTCCTGACTCATAAAAAGACCTCCATTAGCCACTTATTCTAACATAAGAGAAAAAAATTGTCTATTTCCAAAAAAAAATGAACCGAAGTTCATTTTATCTAGGATTGACTTACAAGCGTTAAGGCTTTTTGTAATTGATTATCTGTCTCATCCGAAGGATTGGCAAAATAAGCATCATCCAATTCCACTACATCGGTAGGCATCAAACCAACTTCATTGACCCAATTTCCATCAGGTGTAAGCCATTTTTGAATGGTATATTTTACGGTAGCCCCACTTTCCAAAGTATACGCTCTCTGTACCGTTCCTTTTCCATAGGTAGCCGTTCCAACGACATAAGCACCATACGATTCTTTCAACGCCCCAGCCAAAATCTCAGAAGCAGAAGCAGAACCAACATCTGTAAGAATGGCGATTGGATACGTTCTTCTTTCTTTGGTTTCATCCCTTACCTGTTCGACAATTCCTTTGGTATCCAATTGATAAATAATTTTTCCTTTCTCTAGGAATAAAGAGGAAATATCCGTAACAGAATCCAAATATCCTCCTGTATTTCCACGCACATCAATGACCAAAGCATCAATTTTATCTTTTTCTAAAGCCTCTAATTTCTTTACGAATTGATCTTTTGTATTGGCTGCAAAAACGCTAAGAGATAGGTATCCTATTTTTTTACCATTTTGTTCAAATACTTTCGAAGTAACGGATTCTAGTTCCACAACAGCTCGTTCAATCACAAAATCCAATGTTTCATCCCCACGTAAAACGGTCATACGAATTTCTTTCTTCTTGGAATTTTTGATTAAGTTAGCGACCGTCGAAGAATCTTTTCCTTCGATACTTTCTCCTTCAATTGATTGAATGATATCCCCTACTTTTAATCCAGCCTTTTCCGCAGGAGTTCCTTCAAATACAGTATAAATAGAAATGGTTCCATCTTCCGATTCTAGAATTTCTGTTCCAATTCCTTCATACTTTCCTTCCACTTCTTCATTAAACGTTTCCGTTTCTTCTGGATCCATATATACAGAATATTTATCACCCAAGAAATCCAACATTCCTTTAATTCCAGCATCTAATAATTGATCTTCATCAATGTCCTCATAGTACTCTTTCTTAATCGCATTATACGTTTCAATGAACTCTTGATAAGGTCCCAATTCTACTTCGTTCTTCACGGAAGAAGACACATTGGTTCCAAATTTTGTTAAAAAACTTCCTAAAAATCCACCGATAATTAAAGTAATAATCATAATAAGAATGACTTCTAAATAATTAAATCCACTCTTTTTCTCTACGATGACTTCTTTCACTTCAACTTCTTTTTCCTCTTTCCGTGAGGATTTTTTTTCGTTTTTCTCTTCTGATACATCCTCTTGAGAAAGTTCTATCTCTTTATCTTCTTTTTTCTTCACTTTTACACCTCTTTTAGTCTCTATTTCATTCTACCATAAATAAAGATTTTTTAGAATGATTTTTTCTACTACTTTTTCTTCGGAAGGGGTTTTTCTCCATGAAGATTAATATCTCTCACATGTTTTGATTTTCGTTTTTCTACTGGTAAAGTTTCGACCCATCGAGTCCCGTCCCATTTTTTTAAACAGTTCGGTCCATACCATTCCTTCATTACCTTTTCGATATGGTGATAAGAGTAAAATTCTCTTCCTTCAAAGAAATATTTTTTAACTGGATATACATCTTCTTTTAAAAACACAGGCTCTTTCAAAAATTTAGACCACGGTACAGAAATAGGCTCTGAGACCAAAGAACTGTTTTCATTTTTTCTAGAATAATGATTCGCAAACCAAACGACAAACTTTTTTAGAAATACGGGATTAAGATGAAGATTATCCAAAAGAACCAAGAAAGGCATCAAGAGTCGAATCACCATTCGATGTAATTCATCAGAAAATTTGTTTTCAGAAACCGAATCATAAATAATGACATCGACAAAAACGCCATCTCCACGACGACAACGATTCTTCAACAGTACATTCACTTCTTCGATATAAGTTCCCCGTTTTCGCACTTTCATCGTAGGACCCATAATCGGATTATATCTAGAATCAATTTCGAAACAATCAAAGTAAAAGTCTTTTCCCAAATCCTTCTTCATCGCTTCGACAAACCGTGTCCAATCTTCACGACGAACAGCAATATCCATATCGTCATCCCAAGGAATAAATCCACCATAATTACAAATCCCCAAGGCACTTCCAGCCATTAATAAATATTCGATGTGATTCTTTTCACAAATACGATGAATTTCATCCATGATAGATAACACTTCTAATTGAAGATCACGCACGGTAATTTTCGTTCCATCAGGACATTCCTTTAAAATATATTCTTCTCTTTCTTCAATATATGCCGGTTTCTTTTGCTTCATTCTTGCTGTCGAGTAGACAAGTCTCGACTTCACCTCTCTTTTCTATTATAGTGAGAGGATAGTCTCATTGCCCCTCACAGAACCCATCGTGCCCTATTAAGGCAATAGGCTCTTCAAATAATCTTATATATTCCATGCCCATATATCTTGATATATTTTGGGTTTTACTATGGGAACTCTTTTGAGTATCTTGTTGAATGTTTCTATGTCAAGTCTTCTTTGACTTCTTCTAAACCTACTACTTCTTAATGCATAAATAGTATGATAGTAAATCTTGTAGAGTTCTTTTAACATTCCGTTTATTCCATAGTAAGCATATAATCCGATAAGTTTCTTGTTTATCAATTTAATTGTTTCAATAAACTTGTATGCTCTATGTTCCTTAATCCATTTTGTTATTGCCTGATGTTTAATCTTTCTTTTCTTTTTACTAATTTTGTGTCCTACTGTATATTTTCCTGTTCTTGTTGTTCCGTTGTAGTGAGTAAAACCTAGAAAATCAAAAGTTTCTTTTGTACCTTTGTTTCTCCCGAAAGGCAGTATTCTAGTCTTCTTTTGTTCCATTTCAAGTCCAAATTTTGCTAATCTTGCTATTAGTAATTTATAGACTTCCTTCGCTTCTTCTTCGTATTGGAACATTATAATGAAGTCATCCGCATATCTTACTAAATATGCCTCTCCTTTTAGTTTAGGTTTAATATACTTTTCAAAGAATAAATCTAACACATAATGTAGATATACGTTTGCTAGTACTGGTGATATTAATCCGCCCTGTGGAGTTCCTTTGTCGGTTTCATAATATTTCATATCTTCCATGTAGCCACTTATTAGAAACCTATTGATATATCTTAGGAATACTTTATCTTTGATGTCATGCTCTAGAAATTTCATTAACCATTTATGGTCGACATTATCAAAGAAACCTTTAATATCACAGTCTAAAATATAGTTTACTTTATTCCTCATAATTCTTTGATTTATTTCTCTAATTGCTTGGTGGCAATTTCTGTCTGGTCTAAATCCGTAAGAATTATTTAGGAACTTGCATTCGTATATATCATTTAATACGTCTGCCATTATTCCCTGTACTAGTTTGTCTTCGTATGCTGGTATACCAAGTGGTCTTAATTTTCCGTTTGCTTTCGGTATATATGTTCTTCTGACAGGTAATGGTTTGTAACTAAATTTCTTCATACGTTTTATTAAATTATCTAAATTATCTTCCAAGTTCTTCTCACATTCTTCTTTAGTTACTTTATCTATTCCACTTGCTTTGTTCTTGTGTTGCTTATTATGTTGTTCTTTCAATCTTTCTTTATTGACTAAATGAATTAAGTTTTCCACCCTCATATTTCTTTGAGCGTAATATTTTATATCTTTTCGTTCATTTTCCACTTCATTTTCCTCCTCTTGGGATGTAAAGTGTTTCTCTAAAGAAACGATTATTTGCTAGTTCCTTCGCTCCAGAGTCATTACTTCTTTCTTTGCTACTATGAACTAGTCCGACTACTTATATACCTTTTGAGTGTCTTAGGTTAACCAAGTCCTTGTACACTCATTACTCTTTACTATTGGTGTTTTAAACCTTTTAGACTTAAGAGCATATAAGTTCTCTCAGGTATGCATGACATAACAATGTAGAACTCGCCATGTCCTAAAGACCCCGGTAGATTTCTCATAGTGTCTCGCTTAACGACACTACCGATTTTGTTTGCTAGGTAGGTGACCCTATCAACATCTACTTATATATTATTTTACGAGGCTCAATAACTTCACGCTTTCGCATTACGGCTCGAACTCTTGCTTATCTACGCTTAAACCTTACCTCACGGCTTCGGCTCCAAGATTAGCTAATGGCTCTTTGCTAGAGATTACCATGTTGGTTTCCCACCAACTATATGTCATACACCGAACTGACGCACCACCTAGTCCCATTATACCAAAAATAGAAAGAAGTAGACATAAAAAAAGCATGAGAATCTATGCGGGATTCACATGCACAATTGCCTTTTGAATTTTGTCCATTTTTTTCACAATTTTTTCTTCCAAGGCATCCGCAATCTGGTGACTTTCACTCGTCGATAGCTTTCCATCTACAAAGATTGTGAATACAACGATATAACGATATCCCACAGGAATAGAGTAAACTTCATCGACTTTTTGAATCTCCCCATTTTCTAAAACCAATGATTCTAGTTGATTTTGATCTTCTTCGCTCAAAGAAGAGTCCATCAAAACACGATAACTTTCTAAAAAAATCTGAATTCCGGTATAAAAAATCCAAAGAGAAATACCGATACCAACGATTCCATCTACCCAATAAATCCCATAGAAACTAAGAAGAATCGAGATAGTTGTAAACGTCGTAATCACGCAATCATTTCGATGGTCATACATGTTCGATTCCACTAAAATATTATGATACTTCCGATACACTTTTCGCGTATGGAAATATAAAATGAGTTTGACAAGAATCGTAATCAAACAAACCAATAATAATGGCATAGAAAAAATAACTTCATTTCCTTGAATAATCGAAAACAAAGAATCGAAAAACAATTTTAAAGAAAGTCCCATCATCGACAAACTAATAAACATAGAAAAGATATATTCCGCTTTTCCATGCCCAAAATTATGATCTTTATCTCCCGGAACACGCGCGATTTTATTACCAATCATCGTCATCAACGACGCAAAAATATCACTCGCACTGTTTACCGCATCCGCAATCATGGATTGACTATGACTGACAAATCCAACCATGGATTTAATAACCAATAAAAAAAGGTTTCCAATAATACCAAACATCCCTACTTGATGGGTTGCCTCATAACGTTTCATAAACTCATCCCTTCTTAGACTCGTTCCATCATTATAACACACTTCTGAAACGATGAAAAGAGGAAATTTTCTTATGATTCATACCTTTTTTCTGATTATTCATACCTTTTTTATTATTGATACCTTTTCTTATTACCAATACCATTTAAAATGGTACCCTTTCTTTTTTAACAGAGAATTGTTCCAAAAAAAGAGGGAATCGTCCCTCTTTTCACTTTCTCAATCAAAAATTGCTTCTTCAATCGTAATTGTTTTCTGATCATAATCAACTTGACTAACCGCTCCATAAGGAAGAATACATCGCGGAACGGCATGTCCAAAATTTACATTATACAAAATAGGGGTAGAAAGATCCGCAAATACTTCTTGGTACACCTTTTTATATTCTTCATAATACATTTCATCAATTGGTTTTCCTACAATAATACCACGAACAGAAGACAAAATATTCTTTTCCTTAAAAGTCATCAATATCGTTTTCAATTTCTCAGGAGTAGGTTTTTCATCACTCGTTTCAAGAAAGAGAATCATTTCTTTCCATTCTTCTTCTGTTGGTAAAATATGGTATTTTTCTATGATGGCTGGTTCTTCTGAAAAACTTTCTCCAACCATAGCCTCGTAGATACTTTCTATACATCCACCATAAAGTTTTCCCGAAACAGTACCATGTCCCTGTAATACCTCATATCCATGCACTTCTTTCATCACAGGTCGCGGTTTTCCTACTTCTTCTACACCGTAACTGACTCTATCCCGGTACCATACATCACTAGAAGAAATCTCAAATTTCGGTTCCTCTAAAAAGTATTTTTCAAAATAATGTTTGGTATAAGGAAGCATTTCCTGATCGAGTTCCGCCAAATCGACTAAAAAACAAGGTCCATAAAAAGTCCGAAGTCCTAATCGATAAAGGGCAAGATGATCAATCGTAGTATCAGAAAATCCCGTAAATAATTTAGGATGATCCTCCACAGCTTGGATAAATTCTTCATCTTCCATTAAATAAGGAAGAATGCGAAATGTGTCATTTCCTCCAATCGCACAAATAATTCCCTGAATAGAATCATCCATAAAGGCTTGTTTTAAGTCTTCCGCTCTAGCCTCCGGATGTGCTTCTAGATAATCTAAATCTTTTAAAGCATTCGGCATCAACACCGGTTCCAATCCAAATTCTTTTAATCTTTCTAGTCCTAAATCCAATTCATGCTTACAGAAAGGCATTCCTAATAATCCTCGAGACAAACTAACAATCGCAACTTTATCTCCCTTTTTTAATTTGTGTGGTTTCTTCATATCACTCTCTCCTTTTCTTTATTTTACATCTTTTTTAGAGTATCGGTCTAAAATATCACGAGCGGCGATTAAACCGGTAGCGGCTGCTGTCACAATATTTCCCGCTTTACCAGCACCGTCTCCCACAAAATAAATCTCATGGTTTTCTAATTTCATATGACAATCCGTTTCAATTTCGTTACTAAAAAACTTAATTTCTGGTCCATATAATAAGGTTTCGCCATTGCTTACTCCTGGAATAATTTGATTCAAAATATCCAATCCTTCAAGAATATTTTTAATAATACGATGAGGTAAAACCAAAGCCAAATCACCGGCAACTACATCTTTCAAAGTCGGTTCGATAAATCCTTTTCGAATTCGACTCATCGTACTTCTTCTCCCAGAACGTAAATCTCTTAAAGATTGAACAATTGGTTTTCCCGCACCCAATGTATTGGCAATCTTCGCAATGGACTCTCCATACTCTCTTGTATTCGTAACAGGTTCTGTTAAATTCACCTTAGAAATAAAAGCAAAATTCGAATTATTCGATTTAATATCTTTTAAAGCATGCCCATTTACACAAATGTAACCATTATAATTTTCTTTGGAAACAAACCCACCTGGATTGGTACAAAAAGTTCGTATTTCATCATTATAAGTATCCGTTTTAATAAAAATCGTAGGATCATAAATGACATTCGTGATAGGATCTAAAATTTCTTTTCGAACCTCGACACGTACCCCAATCTCAATACTACGAGAAGTATAAGGAATCTGATACTGATCCGCTAACTGTTGAACCCATTTTGCGCCCGTTCTTCCAGGTGCCACAATGACATGAGAAGCCTGTTTAGAAAGTGTCTTGTCCCCTACCTGATACGTAACCTGGTACACTCCCTTTTTCTCTTCTTTCACATCGATGACATTCGCATTTTCTAATAACGAAACCTTTTTCTTTCGTAATTCTTCTGTAAATCCCTGAATATATCCTGGAAGATGATCACTTCCCAAATGTTTTTGTTTAATAATTAATAGATTGGCTCCGACTCTCGCAATCTTTTCTTCCAACTCCTTGGCTTCCTCCATATTCGTAGGATAAACCTCGGAATCCATATGAAAATGTTGAAAAATTTTCTCTGTATCATCGATGATTTGATATGCTTCTCTCTGATCCAAATACTTAAATAAATCGGATTTACCCAATTTCGGAATAAAATTCAATTTTCCATCTGAAAAAGTACCTGCGCCTCCATAACCGGATAAAATCGCACAAGGTTGGCAATTCATGCAATGCCCTGTCTTTGTCATTGGACAAACTCTCCGATCAGCAAATTTTCCTTTTTCTAACAAAAGAACTTTCAATTTTGGATTTTTTTCCATCAATTCATAGGCCGCGAATAAACCCGCAGGTCCGGCACCTATGATAATCACATCGTACATACAATCCTCTCTTCAACCAATTATATTCTACCAAAATCAAAAAGAAGAGAAAAGAAAAAGTCAACAATCCATTGACTTTTCACTCTAAATTAAGACACTTCATCAAAATCTTCGGCATATTCTCCAAGATAATCTTCGTCTTCCATTTGTTCTTCTTTATCTTTTTGATATTTTTCTAACTTTTCTTCATAATTCTCTTTGTAATCTTTTTCGTAATATCGATACATATCAAAAACGTTTTTTAAATGAGTTTGCAAATGAGAAGCGCGAAGTAAAAAAGTACCCAAATGCTCTTCGTAAAAAGGATAAACTTTCCATAATTCCTTTAATAGAGGATATCCTTTCTTCTCAGTCACCACTCCACGTTCCTTCAACATCTGGCGAAACAAATCATCATACGTAGACAAAACTTTCTCTATGATGTCATAATACGTTTCATTCGGTTCCATAGATAAATCTGGATAATCGTAAGCATGTGCTTGATAATTCTTTTCTAACTCTTCATACAAGTTATCCAAAACCACAAATAATTCTGCCGGATCTTTTTCTAATGTAATTCTTGGGTACGTACGATAGAATTCTTCCTCTAAATATTCCCAATGAAGAAGAGCGCGATTTACAAAAATAATATGAATGTTTGTAAGAAGTTCATCAAAATAAGGATAAAAGACTTTCAACTCTTCGGTCAAACGAGAAAAAGTACCCGTTGAAGACTCTTTTTTCTTAAAATGCATCATTTCTTGATACAAAGAAAGAAACTTCTTTTCTACTTGAGAGAAAATTTCTGTTGCATCTTTTCCTTCCATCTCTTTCTTTTTCTCTACGTATTTCTTTAAATTTTTCTCCAATAATTGATAGGATTCAATAATCTCAGAAACCAAACTTTCCTTTTCCTCTACCCAAGGAAATCGATAAAAAATAGATCCTGCTTCCTCAAACAACGCATAATCATAGTCAAAATCAAAGGTTTCTGACACTTTCGCAGGGACTTCTTCTTCCTTCATGGTATCCGCATATTGAAAATTCAAATCCTTCTCTTTCGCTATCTTTTTTAATAAATCCAAAACTCGTTGATAAAGCGTTTGATAAATCGAATCATATTCCTTCTTTTCTAATTCTTCTTTAAAATCTTCTAACTGAATCATCTATTCCATCTCCCCTCGTACAATTTTGAAAAAATCTTTTCTTCTAATCTGATAAGCATGTTTCGACAACAATTTTACCTCTTCTGGAAGTTTGGCCCGAATCCTACTTTCTACTTGAGAAAAAATAGAATCCATATCTACTTCTTGTCCCAAAACATGAACACAGTAATCATAAACTTCATCTTCTTCAATCAACGCTTCCAAAGTATCCATCCAGTAAGAACCAAGTCCCCCATCTTCTACTTCCGTAAAGGTACCAATTCGTGGTTGCGCAATAGAAGCAGTCTCCTGTAAGGCTGCATAATCATTTAATAGTAAAGAAACCGTTTCTTGATCATTATCTAACAATAAAGAAGACTCGTTATCATACATAGGACTTACACGAAATCCCGTTTTTCCATCGATAAAAGAGTAGTTCTCCTCATGATTATCCGTCGCTAATACAAGAAGAGAAAAAGCAAACCGTTTTTTCAACTCTATAAGAATCGACATCACTTTTTCTTGAGGAAATCCCCTCTTCTTCAGAGAATCTTCCAACTGCTTCATCGCAAAAGAATAAGAAGTCGCATCCAAAAACTCATCTTCGCTAGAAGGTTCTTCTCCAATCAATTCGTGAAGGCTCAATAATTCTTCTCCCTTTTGTAACATATTCATCGATAACACACCACGAATGATTTCGCCCTTTTCATTTTGGATTCGAACCAAATCATAATGAGCAAAAGGAACTTGATAAAAATGCCCTAATTCCTCTACAATTAATTCTGCATAAACACCACTATTAGGTACATCCTCTAAAATGATTTCACCCTTTACCAAAGCCAAATCTCCATGGAAATTTACCCAATTTTTTACCCGATTCTGATTTCCTCTTTTTTCCTTGGAATGGGGTGTAAGAACCAAATCCGTCTTCGTTAAATCAATAAACCCATCCGCATCACGATAGTTTTCTAAGTCTATAATCTTAGAAGAACACGAATCAAATGAAATTTCTAATTTCATACCTATCCCCTCTTTCCCATATTATAACACGGATTCTTTAGGATGAAAACCAAGGAAATATCAACAAAGAAAAAGAAGAAGAAAAAAAGAACTTGTTGAAAGTTCTCGATATGAAAGTCCGAACATATTTTCCAAAGGTGCCTGAAGGAAGAAGTACGACAACTTTCTAGGTTGAAATATGATTTTATTTAATTATGTACTATGGGATTAGTTAATTTTAATTTTTTTGTTTCACATAAATCTTGTTCAAGCCAAGATTGTAAATGAATCATTTCCATATTAAAAACTAGCTCATTTTCCCCAATTCTATCCTTAGGAACCTCAAGTATTTTTAATAAATTTAACGATAAATCGTCTAAATTCACTTCACCTTTGTTAATAGTTTCAATATCTTTGTATTGTTCAAAACCACCTACTAAGTTGAACCCCTTTTCATTAAGTAATAATTTAATAATTTTATGTAATTCCGTATTCCATTTTTCTTCATTATCTTTATCTTGTCCAAGATATCTAATAATATCAATTGGAAATGGTCTCGTTTTCTTATCTATATACATATCAATGCATTCATCAATATTTACCATTATGCTTTTCAAATAAGAATGAACTTCTGGAAACTCGAAACCCAACATTTTCATTTGATACGCATTTAAAAAATATTGTTCGATTTGCACTCCTAAAAATCTTATATACGCTAATAAAGATATATAGGTATTATCATGATCAAGTACATATTTACCATTGACAATTACATGATCTTTATAAAAATGAACTCTGTTAGCTAAATCTACTATTTGCTTTAAACTAAAGTTTTGGAAGGGATAAGTTAAAGTCAACTCACTATGATAATCAACATAGTTATATAAATCTCGATATTTTACTGCATATTCTTCAATGCTTTTCATTTGATTACCATATTCAAATTTATGAATACCAATTGTATTATAATTATCATCGAATAAAACAAAAATATCTTTTTTCGGAGAATTTAATATAATAATATCTTTATATATACGAAATTCACTCCAGTTCAATCCATAAGCTACACATTTACTTCTGAAAGCAAAATCATTTCTTATTGTATTCTTATCCATAAATGAATACTCCTTTCAACTTACACTAAATGAATGACGCGCATATTGACAAAATCAATATGTAAGCATGTTTTCTAAATTGACAAATATATCAATTACACTCTATAAACATTTTAACATAAATTTGAACATTTTAAAACTCGAACTATATTTGGTATCCTTATGGTGCTATCATAGTTATTTCCAATATGATGATAGTTATAATTTTTCATAATGAGTCCACATTCTTAAAATATGAATTTCTTTTTTATTTTCATCAACCTCATATACAATTCTATGTTGTCTATTAATTCTTCTGGAATATAACCCAGACAATTCTCCTGTTAACTTTTCATAAGTAGGTGGATAACAAAATGGATCGTCAAGCATTAAGTTTAATATATTTTTACAATTTTTATCTAAATTAGCATTTTTAAGTTTTAATTTATCTTTTTCTGCCTGTTTAGAAAATTTAATTGTATAAGAATTACCATTCTTCATCTTTTTTATATTCCTTAGCATGATCCCAATTTTCGTTGTTTTTTATATCATTTATATTTTCCACATAACCAGGTATACTTGATAAAAATAAAGTTTCCTCAATATTTTTCCATTCGTCTTCTGATATTAAAACAGCATTTTTTCCTTTATTATTAACAATTGTAATTGGATTAAATCCAACATTTACATCTGATACCAGTTGAAATAAATTGGCTCTTGCATTTGTTATATTTATCGTACTCATTGTCTTCACCTCATTTTCATTATAACGTACTTTTTTGCGTACGTCAAGAATTACTATTATTATATGTAAAAATTCAGGTTCCATGTTTTTTAAACAAAAATATTTAAAACATAGATATTTTGACAACTATATCAAAATTGCCTAAAGAATCCCCTTTATGTTCAATCCAACAGAAATAACAATTATAAGTTGATTAGATAATTGATAAAAAAAAGTACCTAAATAGTACCTAAAAAAATAAAAACCCTATCAAGTAGGGATAAAAAACAACAATGGTGGAGATGACGAGAATTGAACTCGTGTCCGAAATAAATCTTCCAAGAACATCTACAAGTTTAGTCAATTTATTCATTTCGTTATTCCAAAAGCAAACTGACAAACCAAAGGAATAACTATCCTATTAAATTTCTTCTTTCCTATAGGAGTCCGAAAGATATAACCTGTTCCAATCGAGCCTCTAAAAAAATCCACAGGTAAAAATTTTTAAAGAAGCGCTACGCAAATGCTTTTACTAAGCGGCGTAAGCCATTTGATAATTATTTCCAGTTATTGAAACTGTTACGTTTTAAGACCGCCGTCTACTTGCAGTTCAAGGGTAATCTATCCCGTCGAAACCAAGACATCCCCATGTGTATCTATGATTATAGAAGGATTTTTCAAAAAAAGCAAGAGATTTTCAAAAAAAATAGGATAAATAAAAAATAAATCTGTCTACTATGATGCAGATCTATTTTATTATATGCAACAAGAAGGATTTTAGTACCTTTCTTTAAAAGAACGTTCCAACTGAATCTTTCGATCTCTTTCCTTGATAGCGTCTCTTTTATCATAATTCTTTTTTCCTTTACAAAGACCCAAAAGAACTTTGGCTCGACCTTTTACAAAATAAATTTTTAAAGGAATTAATGTATATCCTTCTAAGCGAATTTTATTATTTAATTTCACAATTTCACTCTTATGTAACAAAAGTTTTCTTGTTCTTGTTTCCGAATGATTAAAAATATTTCCTTCTCGATAGTGATCAATAAACATATTTAAAAGAAAACATTCTCGATTTCTTATAATCGCATAACTATCTCGAATAGTTGCCTTTCCTTCACGAATGGATTTAATTTCTGTTCCTGTTAGAACGATTCCGCACTCATATTCATCTTCAATAAAATAATTATGTTTCGCTACACGATTTAAAATTTCCATAAAATCACCACCATTCTATGTCTAATTG
Source organism: uncultured Bacilli bacterium (assembly GCA_947623825.1). Classification (GTDB taxonomy): domain Bacteria; phylum Bacillota_I; class Bacilli_A; order RF39; family UBA660; genus Alloscybalousia. The sequence continues at coordinate 3,775 of CANQHQ010000016.1, read as the reverse complement.
TCCTGTATCCACAATTCCCTTGTATTGATTATAATACATTTCGTAATTTGGTAAAAGAGTTTCATTCAATTGTTGATAAGGAATTACCTGAAAATCTTTCCGAACAGAAGTCGTCATATCTGAATACGTGTAAACGAGAGAAGCACGATGGTTTTCGATAGAAATTGTCGATCCTGTTTCCGTTTCTGTTTTCACAATATCGACAGAATAGATTAACCCCGTAAGACGTTCGACTCCTCGTTGTCCTGAAAGAAAATTACCTAACGAATAAAGAACCAAAGTTGAACCAATCATTTCAACTGGCTCCACGACATGGGGATGATGACCAATCACAATATCTACCCCTAAACTAGAAAGATAGGTAGCGATACTCCGTTGTCGTTCGTTCACATCAAAAGAATATTCTTCTCCAAAATGCATCGATACCAAAAGAACGTCCACTTGACTACGTAGTGCCTCTACATCTTTCTTCACTTGTTCCTCATTGTAAACATTGACATAAAACTCTTTGGAAGAAGGAACCGGAATTCCATTTGTCGTATCTGTATATGCCAAAAGTCCATAAGTAATGCCATTTTTTTCAAAAACTTTTCCTTCCAATCGTTCTTCCCAAGAAAGGGCACTACCAGAAGTGAGAACAGGTTTTTCTTTCCAATAAGCATTCGAATGGAGAATAGCATTTTCTCCTCGATCGAGAGTATGGTTATTCGCTAAGGAAACAAGATTAAATCCCGCATCAAGAAACGCATCCCCTACTTCATAGGGAGAACTAAACGTAGGATAACTGGAAAGTCCTAACTCCTCTCCTCCTAAAATCGTTTCCTGATTGTAGAAAGCCAAATCATAACTAGAGATAATCGGTTTCATCGGAGCCAACATTTTTGTAAAATCAAAACCGCCATCGACCCTCGCATCTTCATACACCGAACTATGAATCAACGCATCTCCCACCATGACAAGAGAAACTTTAGACACTTTCGGATACACAGGAACGTCCAATTTTTCCTCGTTAACTTCATTTTTATGGGAAACAGAATCATTTTTTCGATAGAAAAAAAGTGGAGATGGTTGAATCAGAAACCGAATAAACAAAAAGAGTTGAAAAAGAAAAAAGAAGAAGAGAAAAACACCCAAAAGAACCCGATATTTTCGAATTTTCGTTCTTTTAGATAACCTCCTCTTCTTCATCTTTCTTTGCTTCCTTTACTTCTTCTTGTGTCTTCAAAATTTCAAAGTCAATGAATCCTTCTTCTTTTGAAGCCGCAACTACTTTAATTAAAACACGGTCTCCAAGGGAATATTTTTTCTTTGACTTTTCTCCTACTACCGTCATCGTATCTTCATCAAAATGAAAGAAATCTTTCATCTCGGACAAACGACACATTCCCTCAACCAAATTATCTAATTCAATAAAAATACCAAAGTTGGTCATACCGGAAATCATTCCCCAGAACTCTTCTCCGATATGATCTTCCATATATTCTGCCATCTTCATATCTTCTACTTCTCGTTCACAATTGACAGAATCTCTTTCTCTCGCCGAAGAATTTTCCGCTACCATTGGTAATTTCTGTTCCCAATGCTGTATGGTTTCTTGACTCATATCACAGTCAAACAAATACGTGCGTAATAAACGATGAACCGTCGTATCCGGATATCTTCGAATAGGAGAAGTAAAATGCGTGTAACAAGTACTCGCAAGACCATAATGTCCTAAATTCTCTGGACGATAAACAGCCTTCTTCATATTTCGAAGTAATAAACTAGACAAAATTTTAAATTCTTTTTTATCTTTCAGATATTCTATTAACCCTTGAATCGTCTTAGGACTCATATCCTTTAAATTCCCCTTATAATGATATCCTAAAGTACCAATATAACTTAAAAATTCCCGAATTTTTTCCTCTTTTGGATACTCATGAATACGGTAAATAAAAGGTAGTTCCATATAATAAATATGGGTAGCGACACATTCATTAGCGGCAATCATAAAATCTTCAATTAGATTTTCTCCTACGCCTCTTTCCCGACGTTTAATTTCTATCGGATGACATTGATCATCTACAATGATTTTTGCTTCATCGACATCAAAATCCAAATACCCACGTTCTAACTTACTCTTTCTTAAAATCAAAGCAAGTTCACTCATCTTGGTTAAATCTTCTACAAAAGGTTCATATCCTTGCGGAATAGTATGATTCTCCAAAATCGCATTGACATTTTTATAAGTCATCTTTTTACGAGAGCGAATCACACTAGGAAAAATCTGATAATCGACCGTTTTTCCGTGAGAATCAATCTCCATCACACAAGAAATGGCAAGTCGATCTACCCCTTCATTTAAAGAACAAATCCCATTCGATAACTGGTGAGGAAGCATCGGAATCACACGGTCGACCAAATAAACACTCGTTCCTCGTGCCATCGCATCCATATCCAAAGGTGTTCCCTCTCGTACATAGTAACTAACGTCCGCAATATGAACACCCAATTGATAGTTGCCATTCTTTAGTTTTTCAATCGAAATGGCATCGTCAATATCCTTTGTATCATCCCCATCAATTGTAAAAATCACTTGGTCAGTTAAATCGGTTCTCCCTTTCCAATCCTCTTCCCGAACGGCATCAGGAATCTCTTTCAACTGTTCCAATACTTCGTCTGGAAACTGATCTTCAATATTATATTTATAAACAATAGATAAAATATCAACTCCCGGATCATTTTTATGACCTAAAATCTTGATTACTTCGCCCTGATAGGTATTCCCATAAGACAAATTCAAAATCTTAACCAACACTTTATGACCGTCAACTGCCCCATGAATTTTATCTCGATCAATTTCAATAGACATTTTCAATTTGGTTTCATCTGGAATCAAATAACCCTTTGTTCCCCGAAGATAAAATTCACCAACTACTGTATCTAACTTTCTCTCTAAAATCTTGAGAATCCTTCCTTCTAATTTTCCCTTTTCTCTTTTTCCGGTCACTTCCGCAACGACAAAATCATTGTGCAAAGCTCCATTCATATGATCAATAGGAATAAAAATATCTTCTTCATCTTCTAAATCTACAAAACCATACCCCTTACGATTCACACGTAAATATCCTTTTTTCAAAGGACCCCGGTCAAACAATAAATATCGATCTTTATTGGTCCGATAAATCGTATAATCTTCACATAATTCATTTAAAACTCGCTCTAATTCTAAAAAATCTTCTTCTGTCTGATTCTCTAATTCTTGATTTAAATCTTCGATACTCAAAGCTCGATTCCGTGATTTTAATATTTTTAAAATTCTTTCTCTCACAACTATCACCTATCTTACATTCATTATAAGATAAAATAAAAAATCACACAAGAAAAAGCACGAGAAAAAAAAGCAATGCAACAAAAAAAGACTTCCTCAGAAGTCTAAATAAACTCCATAACAAAACTAATAATAAAGAACGTCATTCCTAATACAAAAGTAATACGACTAATTACTAATTCTGATCCCCGTTCTTTTCGATTGGAAAACAAATCAGAATTTCCTCCAGAAATAATCTGGGCTCCACTTTCTGCCTTATTACTTTGTAATAGAACAATCGCAATTAATAATATCGCAATAATTAATAAAAATGTACGCATGAATCTCCCTCCACAACTACATCATATTCTATCACATCTAATGAAGAAAATCAAATCATTTTATAACATTGATGTAGTAAACTAGATGTTGGAAAAAGAAAAGTAATGCACAAAAAAGAGAAAACACTCAAAACTTAAAACTGTT
>CANQHQ010000015.1 GCA_947623825.1 uncultured Bacilli bacterium | reverse complement strand
AATGTAAAAAAAATACAAATTAATTATATAACTTGTATTTTCTTTAAAATTTTTCCCACATTTACTTTACTTCATCTATAACATTTCATAAATGGATGCTATAACATCTCATAGATTCGATAACTTATCACAAATAAAATCATCAAGAAGAGGAGAATCTTTAAAAACCCACGCATAATCCTCATGTTCTTCGCTTAAAGAAATCGCCAAATTTTCTTTCTCTACCTCAATCACAAAATCCAATTCGATGTGATGCTCTAAAACGTTATTCTCTTCTACTAACGTATCGTAATAATGGGTAATCTTAGGGGAACAGTCTGCATCGAAGCCAATTTCTTCTTTTAATTCTCGCTTTAGTCCCTCTAAAAGAAGTTCTCCTTCTTCCAAATGTCCACCTGGAAATTCCCATGCTCCAGGATAAAGGGAATCATGTTCCTGCCGTCTTACAACCAGAAATTCATCTTTACTTTTCAAAATACCAGTTAAAACAATACAAGTTTTCATTTTCTCACCTCACAGAAGCAGAATCTTCCCGAATATCTTTTTCATACAATTTTTGATATTCTTGACTTTCCTTTAATAACTGCCTATGTGTACCAGATGCCACAACCGTTCCTCGATCGATGACATAAATAACATCACTATCGACGACCGTTGATAAACGATGTGCAATCACAAGAACCGTACATTTCTCTTTTAAATTTTGAATGGCTTTCTGTATCTCGTCTTGTGTCTCATTATCTAAGGCACTTGTCGCTTCATCAAACAAAAGAACTTTAGGATTCTTCAGTAACGCCCGAGCGATGGCAAGTCGTTGTCTCTCTCCTCCCGAAAGAGTCAATCCTCCTTCTCCCAAAATCGTATCATATCCATCAGGAAGGGAAGTAATAAAATCATGAAGTTGTGCCGTTTTACAAGCCTCTATCATTTCTTCTTCAGTCATTTTTTTACAAGCCAATCGTAAATTATCCCGAATACTCAAATGAAAAATATAAGGACTCTGCGGAACCATCGTAATTTGATCTCGTAACGTATTTTTAGATAACTCAGAAATAGGAACTCCATCCATCAAAATTTGTCCTTCTGAAGCAGAATACAAACGCATTATTAGAGAAAAGATGGTACTTTTCCCCGAACCACTCTTTCCTACAAAAGAAACAACACGATGTGGTTCTACTGTAAATTGAGTATTTTTAAGTACCGGAGACGCATCACGATAAGAAAAAGAAACATTTTGGAATTCAATCTTTCCTTGAAAATCTGGAAGTTTCTTAGAACCAAAGGTTTCCTTTTCAAAATTTTCTCCATCAATAATAGCGAAGACACGTCCTGCCGCTAAATTAAATTGTTTGATCATTTCTAGAAGCATAGAATAGTGCTGAAGAACACCTAGTACCCGACTACGATACATATAAATAATCACAAAATTCGCAATAGTTAACATATCGTGAGAAACAAGAAAAACACCCAATAAAATAAATAAAAAGAAACAGATATCACGAAGAGAAGAAATTCCTAGCGTATAACTCGCACGCACTTTAGAAATTTGATAATTTTTTTCATTTACTTCCCATAAACGATCTTTCGCAAGATCCATAAAGTTATTTTCAGCATTTAAAACCCGTAAATCACGAAGTCCACGCACGAGTTCTCCTGTTAAACCTGTATTTTTTTCATTTAATTTACGCCGCTCTTTATCTAGTTCCATCTGCTTACGGAGACGAATTCGTTCAAAAGTAAAAATAAGAAAAATCACAAGAAGAAAATAAAAGAAAAATACTTTACTAATTAAAAAGATAGCGACCAAAACACCCACATTAGAAAACAAATCAATCAAAACATCGCCAACTCTTGTAAAAATATTTACAATTTCGCGAGTATCATTATTTAATCGATCAATAAATACACCCGAAGATTTTTGATCCATCTCGTACGTTTCTAACTTCAAAGTTTCTCTAGCCAATTCTACCTGAAAATAAGAAACCGATTTCATCAAATACTTTTGAAAAACAAGCAAATTCAAGAAATTAAAAACATTTCTAGAAAGTTCTACCCCAAGAACAAAGACCGCCGCTACTACCAATTCTTGAAGAAGTCCATTGGTCAATCGTAAAAGTAACGTAGCCATCAATAAGGGAGTAATGACACTAAAAAGGCACAATAGTAAAGAACAAAAAAGGCAAAAAAATAACAATTTCTTTTCTGAACGAATCAATTTCCAAGAACGTTGAAAATAATGAATCAATTCTTTCAAATCACTCTGCTTTTTCCTCATACTACCACACATCCCGACCTCAGTATACCATACTTTTTCACAAGAAAAAAGATGAAGTCTCCTTCATCTTAACGATTCTCTAACTCTTCTTCAATACGAATCAACTGATTATATTTACAAATACGATCCGTTCTAGACATCGAACCGGTCTTAATTTGACCTAAATCTAAGCCAACCGCTAAATCAGCAATCGTCGTATCCTCTGTTTCTCCACTACGGTGAGAAATAATCGTCCGATATCCATGACTACGTGCTAATTCAATGGTTTCTAATGTCTCTGTAATCGTACCAATTTGATTTACTTTAAGTAAGATTGCATTTCCAGCATGTCGGTCGATTCCCATTTGTAAGCATTTTTTATTCGTTACAAACAAATCATCACCAACCAATTGAATCTTGTCACCCAATCGTTCTGTAATTTTCGTAAATCCATCCCAGTCATTCTCATCGACCGGATCCTCAATAGAAATAATTGGATATTTTTGAACAAGTTCTTCATAGAAAGAAATCAATTCATCCGTTGTAAGACTTCTTCCTTCCCCAGCCAATTCATATTTTCCATCTTTATAGAATTCACTGGCAGCCACATCAATTGCGATACAAACATCCTTTCCCGGTTCATATCCAGCTTCCCGAATCGCTTCCATAATTAATTCAAAGCCTTCTGTATTCGAATTTAAATCAGGGGCGAATCCTCCTTCATCTCCAACACCAGTAGCCAAACCTTTCGAATTCAAAACTTTCTTTAAATGATGGAACACCTCTGCCCCCACGCGAACTCTTTCTTTGATCGTATCTCGCATAGGAACAATCATAAACTCTTGAAAATCAAGTCGATTATCGGCATGAGCACCTCCATTAATAATATTCATCATCGGTCTAGGTAAAGTCGTTCCATTTCCTATATAACGATAAAGAGGAACACCTGCTAACTGGGCACTGGCTTTCATCGCTGCCATACTGATTCCAAGAATGGCATTCGCACCATATTTTGATTTCGTTTCGGTTCCATCTGCTTCAATCATCGCATAATCCAAAGCTCTTTGATCAGCCGCATCCATTCCAATCACTAAATCACGAAGGGGTCCATTGACATTCGCTACGGCATTCAACACACCCTTTCCCATATAACGAGAACCACCATCTCTCATTTCTAAGGCTTCTCTTTCTCCTGTAGAAGCCCCACTTGGTACAGCTGCTCTTCCCATTACGCCGTTTTCTAGAATAACATCCACTTCGACGGTAGGATTTCCTCTAGAATCCAAAATTTCTCTTCCTTTTACATCTTTAATTTTCATATTTTTTCCTCCTCTATTTTTCCATTTATTACAAAAATTCTTATTTCTTACTCTTTTTTATTTTTAGAACTCAATTCTTCTACATACTGGCGGAATTCATCGCCACGATCCTCGCATTGTTTATATTGATCCCACGAAGCACTGGCGGGAGAAAGTAACAAAACATCTCCTGGTTCACTCACTTCCCAGGCTTTCCAAAAAGCCTCTTTTAAGGTCTCCTCCTCATAGGTAGGAATATTCCTTCGATCTCCGAAATCTTTCACTCTCTTTCGACAAGCACCTAAAGTAACAATCGCCTTTACGGATGAAACATAAGAATCTAACTCATCAAAATTTTGATTTCTTTCATAGCCACCCAAGAATAAAATCACGGGAGACGAGAAAGAAGATAACGCAATCTGGCAGCAACGAATATTGGTAGCTTCCGTATCATTATAAAACTTTCTACCATCCACTTCGCCTACCAACTCTAATCGATGAGGAACTCCATGAAATTCTTTCAACACGTTTCGAATCGCTGCCGTAGAAACACCAAACTCTTTTACTGCCATAATCGCCGCCATAATATTTTCATAATTATGGGTTCCAATCAATGAAATCTCACCAAAAGAAGCAATCTTTTCATCATAATAGTAAATAGCCTGATCCTTAAGATAAGCCCCATTCACCTCTGCTTTACTAGAGAAAAACTTGGAAGTAGATCGAATGTCTTTTGTAAGACGAAGGACTTCCTCATTTCCCATATTCAGAATGGCAACATCTTTCTTTGTTTGATTTTGAAAAAGTCTTGCCTTGATCTCCTTATAATGATCATAGGTCTTCATAAATTCAAGATGCGCTTCACTAATATTGGTCAAAACACCAACATCAGGACGATATTCCACGAAATTTTCTAATTGTTGACAACTGACCTCATCGACAATAATGTCATCCTTTTTTAACTCTTTTAAAAAGCGACAAAGTGGATAACCGATATTGCCAGCTAAATGAACGCTTCTCCCATCCTCTTTCAAAAAACGATAAATAAGAGTGGTTGTTGTCGTTTTACCATTCGTTCCCGTAATACCAATCAAGCGGATATTTTTATCTTTGGGAAGAAGTCGAAAAGCCATTTCTGTCTCGTTAATCACAGGAATGTTCCATTCTTGGGCTTTTAAAACATATTTATGATCAATAGGAACACCAGGGTTTTTCACCAAGTAATCATAACTGGAATCAAATAACGCATCAGGATGTTCTCCAAATACAAAAGAAACACCTAATTTCTTTAATTCCTCTATTTTTTCAAAATCTTCTTGTTGTTGAGGTTTCCCATCATTGACTAAAACCTGATTTCCACGTTCAATCAATACTTTTGCCGCATCATATCCACTTCTCGCAAACCCCAAAATAAATATTTTTTGATTTTGAAACATGCAGAAACCACCTTTCTACTTCATTATACTATAAATCCAATTCTTTTTGACCAAAAAGGGGAAATTTGATAGAATTTGACAACAGGAAACAACCAAAACTAGAACAAGGAAAAAGATTGAAAATATTAAAAAAATATGATATAATATTTATCCTTTTAGAGGAGGGGTTCAGATGAAAATTATCACTTTAAGTGAAGAAGAATTCGATGAATACGCAAAAAAGCATAAATATAAGAGTCCATATCAATCATCGAATTATGGAAAAGCAATGAAAGTAGAGGGTTATAATCATCATTTTTTAGGATTTCTAAACAATAGTAATGAATTAGTCGGAGCGACAATGATGATTTATAAACCTGTTTTTTTAGGTTATAAATTTGCCTATGCACCCTACGGATATTTAGTAGATTACACCAATGAAGACTTCATAGAGGAATTAACAATTCGTTTAAAAAAATTATTATTTAAACAACGCTTTCTCTATATTAAAATGAATCCCTTAGTACATTGTGCAGAAAGAAAAAAGGATGGACAAATTATTTCCTACAACCCAGAAATTAACGGAATATTGGAAATTCTTCAGAAAAATGGATATATTCACCATGGATTTAATAAGTTTTTTGAAAATGATAAACCTCGTTGGACCGCCATTACAAAATTGATTACCACCAACGATCGTCTCTATCACCAATTATCCAAGAATATCAGAAACAAAATCAGTAAAGCAACCAAATGTGGAATAGAAATTAGACAAGGATCCAATGAAGAATTGGAAACACTTTATGAATTTATAAAAAGAAAACATAATAAAGGAATCAAATACTACCGTTCCATTCTCGATTGTTTCAAAGAAGATGCCGAAATTTATTTTGCGGACATTAATCCTTCAAAATACATCGAAAATAGCCAAAAAGAATATGAAAAAGAAATCAACATCAATTCCGAATTAAATGAAGAATTACAACGTTTAAGTATCGCCGGAAAAGATATCACGAAAATTATGAATCGGAAGATGGAATCCGATAAACTACTAGGTTTATATCACGAAAGCCTCGCAATCGCAACAAACTTATATCAACAGTATCCAAATGGGATTACAATTGGTGGATGCTTAGTGATCAAATATGATAAAGGCGTACACTTAATCATAGAAGGATTCAATCAAGAATATCGAAATTATAACTGTAATTATCTATTAAAATGGGAACTAATCAAGAAGTTTAATAACGAAGGATTCAATTACTTCAATTTAAATGGAATCGCAGGAGAATTCAACGAAAAGAATAAGTATTCTGGTCTCAACGAAATGAAACTAGGTTATAACGCAAGTGCCATCGAATATATTGGAGAATTCGATTTAATCATCAATCCAACAATGTATAATATGTATAAGAAAAAAATGGAGAAAAAGGGAAAGAAAATATAAAACTACGCAAGTAGTTTTTTTTATGTCTTCTATTGAATCTCGTAAAAAACACAAAAAAACAAGCAAGAGATTGCTCCTTGCTTGTCTTTTTTATTTGATACAATTACTTATCAATCTTCGTAACTGAACCAGCACCAACGGTACGTCCACCTTCACGGATAGAGAACTTCGTTCCTTGTTCAATAGCGATTGGGTGAATTAATTCAACTGTCATCGTAACGTTATCTCCTGGCATAACCATTTCTACACCAGCAGGTAATTCAATAACACCTGTTACATCTGTCGTTCTGAAATAGAATTGTGGACGATAGTTTGCGAAGAATGGAGTATGACGTCCACCTTCTTCTTTCGTCAATACATAAACTTCTGCATCGAACTTAGTATGTGGTGTAACTGAACCTGGTTTTGCAAGTACTTGACCACGTTCTACTTCTTCACGAGCAATACCACGTAATAAGATACCAGCATTGTCTCCTGCTTCCGCATAGTCTAATTGTTTACGGAACATTTCAATTCCTGTAACAACGGTCTTCTTCGTATCTTTAATACCAACGATTTCTACTTCATCGTTAAGTTTTAATTTACCACGTTCTACACGTCCTGTAACAACGGTTCCACGTCCCGTAATCGTAAATACATCTTCGATACTCATTAAGAATGGTTTCTCTGTATCACGTTCAGGAGTTGGAATCCATTCGTCAACAGCATTCATTAACTCTTTGATAGATTCTACATATTTAGGATCTCCTTCAAGAGCTTTCAATGCAGATCCACGAATAATTGGAGTGTTGTCTCCATCGTAATCGTATTCGTTTAATAAATCACGAATCTCCATTTCTACTAATTCTAATAATTCTTCGTCATCAACCATATCACATTTGTTCATGAACACTACCATTCTTGGTACTCCAACTTGACGAGCAAGTAGGATATGTTCACGAGTTTGTGCCATAGGTCCATCCGTAGCAGCAATAACTAGGATTGCTCCATCCATTTGGGCAGCACCAGTAATCATGTTCTTTACGTAGTCAGCATGTCCTGGACAGTCAACGTGAGCATAGTGACGTTTCTCAGTTGAATACTCAACGTGAGCAGTATTAATTGTAATACCTCTTTCTCTTTCTTCAGGTGCCTTGTCGATATCAGCATAATCAACAGCGCATCCTAAAACTTTGGTAATTGCAGCTGTTAATGTAGTTTTACCATGGTCTACGTGTCCAATAGTACCTACGTTAACGTGCGGCTTTGAACGGTCAAATTTTTCTTTTGCCATTTTTAGTTCCTCCTTAATCATTTTTACTATTATATTTTATCTAACAATTGAATTTTTTTCAACTGTTTTGATACCTTTTTTCGTTTCCCGAAAAAATTTTATAACAACAAGAGAGTTTCTCTTGCTATTAACTATTAATTTCCACTCTTTTTGATGATTTCTTCTGCAATGTTTCTTGGAACTTCATCATAATGATCGAATACCATGACGAAATTTCCACGACCTTGCGTATTAGAACGCAAACTAGTTGCATATCCAAACATCTCAGATAATGGTACCATAGCGGATAAACGAATCGCATTTCCAACGGATTCTTGTCCTAATGGTCTACCATGACGACTAGTCAAATCTCCCATGACATTTCCAAAATATTCATCTGGGGTAGTAACTTCTACCTTCATAATTGGTTCAAGAAGTACTGGTTTACACTTGCTTTTTGCCTCTTTAAGAGCCAAACTTGCTGCAATCTTGAAGGCCATTTCGTTTGAGTCTACATCATGATAAGATCCATCAAACAACGTGGCTTTAACATCAATCATAGGATATCCAGCAAGAATACCAGTTTGTAATGCTTCTTGTAATCCTTTATCAACCACTGGAATATATTCTCTTGGAACGACACCACCAACAATGGCATCAACGAATTCATATCCTTTATCTGGATTTGGTTCAAACTTAACCCATACGTGACCATATTGTCCACGTCCACCAGATTGTTTGATATACTTACCTTCACAATCCGCAGTTTGACGAATGGTTTCACGATAAGCAACTTGTGGTTGACCAATGTTAGCCTCTACTTGGAATTCTCTTCTCATACGATCCACAAGTACATCTAGGTGTAATTCACCCATACCAGCGATAACGGTTTGTCCTGTTTCATGATCGGTATGAACACGGAACGTTGGATCTTCTTCTGCCAACTTTTGAAGTGCAATGGCCATCTTGTCTTGGTCCGCTTTTGATTTTGGTTCTACAGCTAACTGGATAACTGGTTCTGGGAATTCCATCGATTCAAGAATCACTGGTTTCTTCTCATCACACAACGTATCTCCGGTTGTCGTATTTTTAAGTCCGACGATTGCGGCAATATCTCCAGTCCAAACTTCAGAAATTTCTGTTCTGTTATTAGCATGCATCAATAGTAATCGACCAACACGCTCTTTCGTATCTTTCGTAGAATTCAACACATAAGAACCACTAGTTAAATGTCCTGAATAAACACGGAAGAAAGTTAAACGTCCAACAAATGGATCGGTCATTACTTTGAAAGCAAGGGCTGAGAATGGTTCCGTATCCGATGGATGTCTTTCTACTTCGTTTCCATCTAAATCCGTTCCTTTAATGGAAGCAATATCCGTAGGAGCAGGTAAATAATCTACTACTGCATCAAGTAAGAACTTAATTCCCATGTTTCCTAATGCGGTTCCACACATAACGGGGAAGAACTCCACATCAAGAGTTCCCTTACGAATTGCTCTTTTCATCATTTCAACAGTGACTTCTCCACCATCCAAATAAACTTCCATTAATTCGTCGTCATATTCGGCAATGGCTTCAATTAAGTCGTTCCGTTTTTCTTCGGCAACGCTCTTTAAATCAGCTGGAACTTCAATTTCTTTGTATTCTTCTTCTTGTTTTCCGTCAAATTCATAAGCCTTCATCGTAACCAAATCGATGACTCCATGGAAATCACTTTCTGATCCAATAGGCCATTCAATTGGTTTCGCATTTACACCTAATCTAGACTTAATAGAAGATAGAGTATACTCAAAATTTGCTCCCATCTTGTCCATTTTATTCGCAAAAATAATACGTGGTACAGAGAAGTCTGTAGCCTGACGCCAAACTGTTTCTGTTTGAGGTTCCACTCCTGCTTGAGAATCTAGTAAAGCCACTGCTCCATCTAGAACTCTTAAACTACGACTTACTTCTACCGTAAAATCTACGTGTCCAGGAGTATCGATAATATTCATACGATATCCTTTCCAATAAGCAGTCGTTGCTGCAGAGGTAATCGTAATACCACGTTCTTGTTCTTGTTCCATCCAATCCATCTGAGAAGCCCCATCGTGAGTCTCTCCAATTTTATGGATTTTCTTTGTATGGAATAACACACGCTCGGTTGTGGTTGTTTTACCAGCATCGATATGTGCCATAATTCCAAAGTTTCTTGTATGTTCTAGTGACGTATCACGAGCCATAATTTTCTCCTTTCCTACCAACGATAATGAGCAAAGGCTTTATTTGCTTCTGCCATTCTATGGGTATCTTCACGTTTCTTTACTGCTGCACCAGTTCCATTGGATGCATCAATAATTTCGTTTGCAAGATTTTCAGCCATTCCTTTTCCGCCTCTAAGTCTTGCATAATTCACTAACCATCTAAGTCCTAAAGCTTGACTTCTTTCTGCACTAACCTCGATTGGAACTTGGTAGTTAGAACCACCAACACGACGAGACTTTACTTCAAGAAGTGGCTTAATATTCTCTAAAGCTTTGTTGAAAACTTCTAAAGGGTCTTGACCAGTTTTTTCTTTAACGATATCAAAAGCCTTATATAAAATAGTTTGTGCTTTACCTTTTTTACCACCAATCATCATACGGTTTACTAATTTCGTAACTACCTTAGAATTGTATAGCGGATCTGGTAAAACATCTCTTTTTACTGCTTGTCTTTTACGCATGATTTTTTCCTCCCTTCAATAATACTATCGTTTTTACTTTTTAGGTTTCTTTGCTCCGTATTTAGAACGAGCTTGTTTTCTATCTTTCACACCAGCTGTATCTAAAGTACCACGAACGATATGATAACGAACTCCGATTAAGTCCTTTACACGTCCACCACGAACCAATACAACGCTATGCTCTTGTAAATTGTGTCCTTCTCCAGGAATATAAGTATCTACTTCTTTTCCATTAGATAAACGAACACGGGCATATTTACGAAGTGCTGAGTTCGGTTTCTTTGGTGTCTTCGTACCTACACGAGTACAAACTCCACGTTTTTGAGGAGAAGCTAACTTAGTTGTTTTCTTTTGAATCGTATTCAATCCAAATCCCAAAACTGGTGATTTACTTTTTCTTACTTTGTTTCCCCTATCTTTTCGAATCAATTGTTGCATTGTAGGCATATTTTATCTCTCCTTTCTTTACACATATCCAGGTGTATCATTTTTACTCCTAAATTTAAGTTTTGCCCACAGCAAAACCGAAATTCACTAAGCACAGATAATATAACATCTCTAAATAAAAAAGTCAATTCTTTTTGATAATTTCTGAAATTTTTATGATTCAAAGGAAGCATCATACCCTGAAGTTGTATAAACACCTCCACATTGAATGTACGTACTAACTTGATTGGTATCTTCTTCTTTCTTTACTACGCTATATCCACTACAAGAATTCCCAGCGATGGAACGATATTCCAAATAATGACCATCCACTAAGGTAGCCGAAGTAATCACAATCGCATTTTTCTCGTTGACTCCAGAATAATTGTCTGAAAAATAACGCAATGACGCATCCCAAACATCCTTTTCATACTGTTTCGCCATGTTGAATTCGTCTTGTGTATAATGATAGGCACTAGGAGTAGGAATCGGAGTCGGTTGTGGCGTAGGTTTACTAGGAGCTAAACCGATTCTAGCAGCTCCGATGGAGATAAGAACAATGGCAATCAAAAAAACACCTATAAATACAAGGAAAATTGTTAATCCCCAACCTCTTTCGTTTAAATGAAACATAAAAATCACCTCAACCACTTGTATTATATTACAAATAGGAAGAAATTTCTATAAAAAGAAAGAAGAAAGTTCTGGAACCCTTTTAGAGTCACAAAAACAGTTCGTTTCATCAAGTGGAAGATTTTTAAAATAATCATTCAATGATAACTCTATTCATCATGGAACCTCCTATGGCAATAGAACAGTCCATATCTCTCATAGAAACAAAAAAGTAGATCACATTTTTTTTGTGTCTACTTTTTATAATAGAATTCTACATAAATTCTTCTTCTAATGTTTCTAATGGTTCTTCATCAATAAATTGACTTTCCAAATCAAAATCAACATTCTTATACTTTTTCGCTCCTGTACCAGCGGGAATTAACTTACCAATAATTACATTTTCTTTTAATCCCTGTAGATAATCTACTTTTCCACGAATAGCAGCATCCGTCAAGATACGTGTCGTCTCTTGGAAAGAAGCGGCAGATAAGAAGGATTCTGTTTCGAGGGATGCTTTCGTAATTCCTAGTAACACTGGGCGAGCGGAAGCTGGTTTCTTTCCTTGAATAATTGCCTCTTTATTTGCTTCTGTAAATTCGCGAATACCAACAAGCAATCCAGGAAGTAAACGTGTTCCTCCTCCATCGACAACTCTCATCTTACTAATCATACGACTAGCGATTACTTCTACGTGCTTATCAGAAATATCTACACCTTGACTACGATATACATGTTGTACTTCTTTCAAGATATATTCCTGAGTTGTAAGTGGGTCGGTAACCGCAAGCAATTCTTTTGGACTAATGGCTCCTTCTGTTAACTTCTCACCAGCTACAACTTGATTTCCTTTTTCTACACGTAATTTTGCGCCATAGTTTGTAACGTGTTCCTTCGTTTCTACGTCATTCTTAATGAAAATTCTAAATTTACCATGATCTTCATCCACTTTTGTAACCGTTCCATCGATTTCCGCAATCGTTGCTTTTCCTTTTGGATTTCGTGCTTCAAATAACTCTTGAATACGAGGAAGACCTTGTGTAATATCTTCTCCTCCAGCAACTCCACCAGTATGGAATGTACGCATGGTTAACTGGGTACCAGGTTCACCAATAGATTGTGCCGCCATAACACCGATGGCTTCTCCAACCTCAACAATGTTACCAGTCGCAAGATTACGTCCATAACATTTCTGACATACACCATTGGTACATCCGCAAGTAAGAAGGGTACGAATTTCTACTTCTTCTACTCCTGCCTTCACAATCTTTTCCGCAACCTGTTCTGTAATAAAGGTTAATCGATCACAAATTACTTCTTTGGTTTCAGGATGAACCACTTTTTTATTTGTATAACGTCCTATAATACGATCATATAAACTTTCAATTACGGCACCGGTCTTATCATTGATGAAGGCACGTACTACGACACCTTGATCAGTACCACAATCCTCTTCTTTTACAATGATATCTTGACTGACATCTACCAAACGACGAGTCAAATATCCAGAATCGGCTGTCTTTAACGCCGTATCGGCACTACCTTTACGAGCTCCGTGCGTAGAAAGGAAGAATTCTGACACCGTCAATCCCTCTTTGAAAGAAGAAAGAACTGGGATTTCTACACTTTCTCCATTTGGTTTGGCCATAAGTCCACGCATACCGGCAACCTGAGTAAAGTTTGAAATATTACCACGTGCTTTTGAGTGCATCATCATGAAGATTGGGTTATTAATATCGGCATCCGCTTTTTCTTGTAACTCTGCCGTAACTTGCGCCTTCGCATTTTCCCAAGTTTCAATGACTTTTTCATATCGTTCTTGATCCGTAATCAAACCACGTTTATATTGTTTATTAATCTTATCAACAATCTTCTTCGCTTCTTGAACAATTTCCGGTTTCTTTTCACTACTTACAACGTCACTAGCAGACACCGTAATACCGGCAATCGTAGAATACTTGAATCCTAAATCTTTCAATTTATCAAGCATAATAGAAGTTTCAGTTGTTTTATAACGTTTGAAAATTTGTGCGATTACTTTTTCTAGTACACCTTTCGCAAATGGTTTTACTAACGGACGAGATTGAATCTCTTCTGGAATATTTACACCCTTCTCAATAAAGTACTTATTTGGTGTAATTTGTTGAATATTCTCATCAGATGGTTCATTGATATAAGGGAAAGAATCAGGTAAAATCTCGTTGAACTTAATCTTTCCTACTGTCGTTACTAAGAATTTTCCATGTTGTTCTTCCGTAAATAATTTATATTTGAAAGAATCTACAGGAATCGCAATTCTCGTATGTAACGTAATTTCTCTTCTCTCGTAAGCCATCAAGGCTTCGTTTGTATTTTTAAATAATCGTCCTTCTCCCGGAAGTCCTGCTTTTTCCATTGTAATATAGTAATTACCTAATACCATATCCTGTGACGGCGTAACAATTGGGTCACCTGATTTTGGATGCAAAATATTATTCGCACCAAGCATCAACAAACGTGCCTCTGCTTTCGCCTCTTCTGATAATGGTACATGGACTGCCATCTGGTCCCCATCAAAGTCTGCATTAAATGCCGTACAAACAAGAGGGTGTAGACGAATTGCCTTACCACCAATTAGAATTGGTTCGAATGCTTGAATACCAAGTCTATGAAGCGTAGGAGCACGGTTCAATAATACTGGATGTTCCTTAATTACTTCTTCTACAATGTCCCATACAACTGGATCTTGATTTTCAATCAATCTCTTTGCCGCTTTAATATTATGGGCAATATCTTTACTTACCAATCCATGAATGACATGAGGTTTAAATAACTCCAATGCCATTTCTTTAGGAATACCACACTGATACATTTTAAGACTAGGTCCAACCACAATAACGCTACGTCCAGAGTAGTCAACACGTTTTCCTAATAAGTTCTGACGAAAACGTCCTTGTTTTCCTTTTAACATACTAGAAAGAGATTTCAATGGACGATTTCCAGCACCTGTTACGCTTCGACCACGTCTACCATTATCAAACAAAGCATCTACTGCTTCCTGAAGCATACGCTTTTCATTTTGAATAATAATACCAGGAGCACCTAAATCAATTAACTTCTTTAAACGATTGTTACGATTAATAACACGGCGATACAAATCATTCAAATCAGAAGTAGCAAAACGACCACCATCTAATTGAATCATCGGACGCAAATCTGGTGGAAGAACAGGAATACAATCCATGATCATCCATTCTGGTTTATTTCCTGATTTATAGAAAGCATCAAGTACATCGACACGTTTTACTAAACGCGTTCTCTTTTGTCCTTGGGCTGTCTCTAATTCTTTCGTAATTTGAGCGATTTCCTTCTCTAAATCGACACGTTTCAACAACTCTTTAATTGCTTCTGCACCCATACCTACTTTAAAGGTATTACCATACTTTTCATAATAAGCACGATATTCTTTTTCAGAAAGAGTTTGCTTATTTTCCAAAGGAGTACTTCCTTTATCAATTACGACATAACTTACAAAGTACAATACTTCTTCCAAATCTCT
Source organism: uncultured Bacilli bacterium (assembly GCA_947623825.1). Lineage (GTDB taxonomy): Bacteria > Bacillota_I > Bacilli_A > RF39 > UBA660 > Alloscybalousia. The sequence continues at coordinate 18,757 of CANQHQ010000015.1, read as the reverse complement.
TGGACTCATATCAAGGACAAGTCCCATACGAGAAGGAACTCCTTTAAAGAACCAAATATGAGAAACAGGAGAAGCAAGTTCAATATGTCCCATTCGTTCACGACGTACTTTACTACGAGTAACTTCTACTCCACATCGATCACAAACAATATTTTTATAACGAACTCTCTTATATTTTCCGCAAGCACACTCGAAGTCCTTCGTTGGTCCAAAAATCTTTTCGCAATAAAGTCCTTCTGGTTCTGGACGAAGTGTTCTATAGTTAATGGTTTCTGGTTTCTTAACCTCACCATAACTCCACTCACGAATCTTATCAGGAGATGCAATTCCAATTTTTAAAGCTTCAAATTTATCAACTGCAATCATCTTTATTCATCTCCTTCCATAAAACTTTCATTGAAATCGATGTCATCTTCATCGAAATCTTCCTCTTCATCCTCTTCGTCTTCTTCTGAATAACTAGAGTCCTCCTCGAAGTTACTATCACTCGAGGATGTAAGTGGTGGTAACTGTTTTGCTATCGCCTCATCCGAGGTAATAAAGCCATCTTTGACTTCTTCCTCTTCGATTTCTTTCAATCCCATCATCTTACCTTCATCATCAATAATACTAATATCAAGACCCAAAGCTTGGAATTCTTTCATCAATACACGGAAGCTTTCCGGAACTCCGGCTTGATTAATTTCTTCTCCCTTAACAATTGATTCATATACCTTTACACGACCTAACACGTCATCCGATTTATAGGTAATAATCTCTTGTAATGTATGCGCTGCACCATAAGCTTCTAGTGCCCAAACTTCCATTTCTCCAAATCTCTGTCCACCAAACTGTGCCTTACCACCAAGTGGTTGTTGCGTTACCATCGAATATGGACCAGTACTACGAGCATGTAATTTATCATCAACCATGTGGTGTAATTTGATCATATACATGACACCTACAGCGATACGATTATCAAATGGATCTCCTGTACGACCATCATATAAAACGGTCTTTCCATCCGGATCCATACCAGCTTCCGCCATCATATCCGCAATGTCTTGTTCACTCGCACCATCGAAGACTGGAGTAGCAACATGAACATTTAATGTTTTGGCAGCCATACCTAAATGAATTTCCAAAACCTGTCCTATATTCATACGAGATGGTACACCTTGTGGGTTAAGCATAATATCAACCGGACGACCATCTGGTAAATATGGCATATCTTCTTCAGGAAGAATCAACGAAATAACACCTTTATTTCCGTGACGACCTGACATTTTGTCTCCAATTTGAATTTTACGTTTTTGCGCGATATAGACACGAATAACTTTGCTTACTCCCGCAGGTAATTCATCATTATCTTTTCGAGAGTAAATCTTTACATCGTGAACAATTCCTTCTCCTCCATGTGGTACACGAAGAGAAGTATCACGAACTTCACGAGTCTTCTCACCAAAAATCGCATGTAATAATTTTTCCTCAGAAGTAAGTTCTGCCATTCCTTTTGGTGTTACTTTACCAACAAGAATATCTCCTTCTTTTACTTCTGTACCGATAATAACAATTCCATTCTCATCTAGATTCTTTCTTGCTTCATCGCTCACATTTGGAATATCTCTTGTAATTTCTTCAGGTCCTAATTTTGTTTCACGACATTGCATCTGATAATCTTCAATATGAATAGAAGTATAAACATCATCTTTGACCAATTTTTCATTTAAGATAACGGCATCCTCATAGTTGTAACCATTAAACGTCATGAATGCGACTACTACGTTCTTACCTAAAGCAAGTTCTCCTTGATCCATACTTGGACCATCCGCAATAACATGTCCACGTTTTACCTCGTCACCTACCTGAACACAAGGTCTATGATGATAACAAGAATCTTGGTTACTTTCTTCAAAATTAGCTAAATAATAGGTATCTTTTCCTGTCTTGTTTTTAATAACGATTCGTTTGGCATCTACATATTCTACAATTCCATCTGCCTTTGCTACAATCGCAGCCCCAGAATCTCTTGCAGCAATATATTCTACGCCCGTTCCAACCAAAGGTGCTTCTGCCTTTAATAAAGGTACAGACTGACGTTGCATGTTGGCACCCATCAAAGCACGGGTTGCATCATCATGTTCCAAGAACGGAATACAACTAGTCGTAACAGCAACAACCTGTTGTGGAGACACATCGATGTAATCTACTTGTTCTGGTTTTACTAAAATATTCTCTCCACGGAATCTAGCAGCGACTTGTTCGTCGATCATCATATTATTATCATCCGTAGTTACCGTTGCTTGAGAAATAATCACATCATTTTCTTCATCGGCAGTTAAGTAATCTACCTGCTCTGTAATCTTACAATTCTCCACCTTACGATAAGGAGTCATAATAAATCCATAATCGTCTACTTTTGCATAACTTGCCAAAGACGTAATTAATCCAATGTTTTGTCCTTCAGGTGACTCAATCGGACAAATACGACCATAGTGTGATGGATTAACGTCACGTACTTCCATACCGGCACGATCACGAGAAAGTCCACCTGGTCCCAAGGCTGATAAACGTCTCTTATTCGTAAGTTCGGAAATAGGGTTAATTTGATCCATAAACTGTGACAATTGGCTAGAACCAAAGAATTCTTTCATGGCTGCAGTTACCGGGCGAATATTGATTAATGTTTTTGGAGTCACTTCTTCCATTTCTTGTGTGGTCATTCTTTCACGAATAACACGTTCCATACGGCTGACACCAATACGGAATTGATTTTGTAAAAGTTCTCCTACTTGACGAATTCGACGATTTCCTAAATGGTCAATTTCATCATAATTTCCAAATCCATTTAATAAGCATAAATAATAAGAAACAGCAGCATAAACATCTGGAATCGTAAGACGTTTTACTTCTACATCTTGATCATTACCAATAAGGGTAATTTTTTCACTCTTCTTATTAGGATTATAAATTTTTACTTCTTGCACTCTCTTATATACATCGAGTTCATCATTAATTTTGGCATCTTTTAAACCATATCCAGCCGCAAAAATTGGCTTCAAGGTATCTAAAACTTGTTTGGTTACTACCGTATCTTTCGCTACGACAACTTCCCCATCTACTACGATATCTTCTGCTAACGTTTGATTCAATAAACGATCTAAAACATTCAATTTACGATTGAATTTATAACGTCCAACACGGGCTAAATCATAACGGAATTCATCAAAGAAACGCGTAATAATTTGGTTCTTAGAAGAATCCAAAGTAGCAGGTTCTCCTGGTCTTAATTTTTCATAAATCTCGATAAGAGCCTCATCGGTATTCTTTGTAGAATCTTTAAGCATCGTATTTTCAAGATATTCATTTTTACCGAACATCTTACGAATATCGTCATCGCTAGACAAACCAAAAGCACGTAACAACGTCGTTAGTGTTACTTTACGAGTACGGTCAATACGTACATAAAGAACATCTCTCGCATCTGCTTCAAATTCCAACCAAGTTCCACGTGTTGGAATGATTTGAGATGTAATCAATGCTCGCCCATTTTTATCAATTTCATAATTAAAATATACGCTTGGAGAACGAACCAATTGAGATACGATAACACGTTCTGCCCCATTAATGACAAACGTTCCGCTATCGGTCATAATAGGCATATCACCTAAGAAAATCTCTTGTTCCTTTACCTCTCCTGTTTCATGATTAAAAAGTCTGACATCCACTTTTAAAGGAGCAGAATAGGTTGTCTCTCTGTCTTTACATTCTTTTATAGAGAACCTAGGCTCATCAAAATGATAATCTCCAAATTCTAGAGATAATGTCCCAGCAAAGTTCTCTACGGGGAATAAATCTTCGAATACTTCCTTTATACCAGTCGTCGTAAACCAGTTATAAGATTTTGTTTGGATCTCTAATAAATCCTTTAATTCATAAGTGTTTTTGATTCTAGAAAAACTTCTTCTTTTACGGTGGTCACCACATTCAATTATTTTATATGCCACAAAAATTCACCCCTATACATAATTTATAATCAAAGAACATATTTACACAAAATAATACGTTGCCAATTTATATTAATAACACAAATTCATCAACAAGTCAACGATTTGTACATTTTATTACAAAAAAACCTTTATTTTTTTCAAGAACACTTACATTATATACCTTTTCTAAATCAGAAATCGTCGATTTCGCGCCTTGGTCCTTATGAATAACACAAAATAGACATCCTTCCTTCGTTAAATGTTCTCTCGCTCCCATCAATATTTCATATACGACTTTCTTACCTGCACGGATAGGTGGGTTCGTAACAATGACATCATAGACGGAAGAAATTGCTTCGTAACAATTGCTTTCGATAACTGACACCGATAATCGATTCTCTTTGGCATTCCGTTTCGCAAGATGAATCGCTCTCTTATTCACATCACACATTGTAACTTCACAATCGGTAGCCTTTGCGAAATAAAGACCAATCGGTCCATAACCACATCCAACATCCAGTACTTTCCCATGAATTTCCGATAAAGGGATGTGTTCCAACAACACTCTTGTCCCAAAATCCAATTTATTCTTAGAAAAGACACCTCGATCAGAATAGAGTTCAAGAGAAACCTCACCAATATGGATAGAAAGTTTTTGAACTTCACTCGGTAACGATACATTATCAAAATATTGAGGCACAATATCACTCCCAAAATGAAAAAGAACCAACTATTTTAAATATAATAGTTAGTTCTCCTTTCGTACCAATAGAATACACTAAGAGACCTCAAAGGTCAAGAAAAAAATTTCTTTCAAAATTGATTGTCAAGAGATTAGACGTTTTTTTACACAATTTTATAAAGTCGTTGGATAATCGAAGTCCTCTTCCTCTGGAGGGAATAAAGGTCCATACGTTTCCTCATAAAGACGACGTACAAAAGGCAAAAGTTCCGATAAATCGCGATAGGAAACTTCTTGTTTTTCTTCTAACAGTTCATCTAATAGTTCGATAGAATCTCTTCTTTCAAAATATTCCTCGTTATCTATCTCTCCAGACATAAAGACTTTTTCAAGTTGCTCTTTAGCATCATAACTAATTTGAACAAGGCTAGAAGCAGTAACTGATCTTGTTTGAGAACAAGGAGAAATCGAGTAACCAGAAATTTCTAATTCTTTTTCAGGAACAACCATTTGACCTGTTTCATCCAACAACAAAGTTTCATGATAAAGTAAATTTTGAAAAATGCAAGAATCTTTTCCATTGATTTTCAAAAAGCAATTTTTCTTCTCCAACCAACATAGTTCTTGAAATCGAAGATCCAATCCAGTCGTCGTAACTGCCATTTGAGAAGTACCAAAATATAAGTTTTTTAATGGAATCTTATCTTCCATAAAAGAAGATTCTTCTACTTCATAAGTTTCTTCCGGAAGGAGAGAAGAAACATCTTTCCCTTCCTTTTTGATTTCTTTATTATACTCGCGAATAAACTTTTGACGAATCGCGTGACGGAACATATCTCTTTCCTGAAAATTCTTTACTTCGTAAAGTCGTCCATTTTGAATCTCTGTATCTCCAAACATGAGTGGATATTCAATAAAAGGAACAGGAGATTCCAAAGACAAATTCCCAAGAATCTCTTCTTTCGAAAAGAAACGTAAAAAAGATAATACTGTTTTATACTCCGTTACATTTTTGGCATACAATTCCCATAAACGATAAAAATTTTCATCGTAAATTTCTTTTTCGTCCAATGCAATCACATCCAAAATGCTAGCACGAGAAGAAAAATCATCGCTCATAAGAATTTCATAAAAAGAATCACAAAAACTAGAATCATCCAAAAGTTTTGAAGCATACGCTCCTGAAAGTTTTTTCACAATATCTGTAAGAGTTACTTTCTCTTCCCTATTCCAATCCACTCTCATCTATGAATCACCACTCTATAAATTAATAAAATTATAACAAAAAGAAAAAAGAGTTACAACGAACTCTTTTGTTTTTTCAATGAACACTGTCAATTACTTGAATTCAACAGTAGCTCCAGCTTCTTCAAGTTTTGCCTTGATATCGTTAGCTTCGTCTTTAGAAATGTTTTCTTTAATTGTTCCAAGATTATCAACGATGTCCTTAGATTCTTTTAATCCTAATCCAGTGATTTCACGAACAACTTTGATAACGTTTACTTTTGCATCTCCTGATGCAGTTAATACAACCGTAACAGTACTGCTTTCTTCTTCAGCAGCAGCCCCTCCTGCAACTGGTGCAGCAGCAACTGCAACAGCACTTGGATCTACTCCAAACTCTTCCTTCATTGCATCTACTAATTCTTTAATTTCTAAAAGACTCATTTCTTTTAAGCTCTCGATAAAGCTTTCCTTTGTTAATTTAGCCATTTTCTTTCCTCCTTAATTTTTATTTATTTAAGAGATTACTCTCCTTCTTTTTGTTTTGCATATAAATCTAAGCAGATTGATAAGTCTCTTGCAATTTGCATCATACCACCAGCAAGCATCGTAAGTAGTCCATCTCTTGATGGAAGTTTTGCAAGTTTTGTAAGTTGCTCTTGATTTGATTTCTCTCCATCTACAATCCCTACTTTTAACATTAATGCTGGGTGCTCATTTGCAAAATCTGATAAAACCTTGATAGGAGCAATTGCATCTTGATGACTGAAAGCCAAAGCACTTGGTCCTTCTAAACTCTCGGTTAAATCAATGTTCAAATCATGAAAAGCACGTGCCATTAAAGTATTTTTATATACTTTGTAATCACTGCCAGTCTCTTTTAAAGCTCTTCTTAGTTCCTTTGATTCTGCATCGGTTAAACCACGATAGTCAAATAAAACAATCGTCGAAGCATTCGAAACTGTATCTTTGATTTCATCAATGACTACTTGCTTTTGCTCTAAGATTTTAGCATTTGCCATTCTTTCACACCTCCTATAAATCATTTATTTAGGGATGCCATTGAAAAAGTTCTTGAACACGCCAAGAACTTCAAACTTTTGATAGTCCTCGGTAGGATTTACTTTTACACCTACTGTCTTTGGCACCAATAAATATCTTTATTATAATCGAAACAATTTTATTTGTCAAAAGAATTCGTTACAATCTTAATTCCAGGACCCATCGTACTAGAAACAGAAATATTCTTAATATAATCTCCTTTGACAGAAGAAGGCTTTGCCTTAATAATCGTAGCCATAAATGCATCTAGGTTTTCTACTAGTTGGTCTCTTGTAAAAGAAACTTTCCCAATAATGGCATGCACATTTCCAAAACTATCGGTTCTGTACTCTACACGTCCTGCCTTTACCTCAGAAACTGCTTTAGCAACATCCATAGTAACGGTTCCTGTTTTTGGATTTGGCATCAATCCCTTTGGTCCTAGTACTCTACCTAATTTACCAAGAAGAGGCATCATATCAGGAGTAGCAATCATTACATCAAATTCGAACCAATTTTCTTTTTCGATTTTTTGTAGAATATCGGTATCTCCTACGTAATCAGCTCCTGCTTCCTCTGCCTTCTTTGCATTTTCTCCTTTAGCAACAACAAGCACTCTTTTTGTTTTTCCTGTTCCGTGCGGTAAAACAACTGCACCTCTTAACTGTTGATCTGCTTTCTTCGTATCAAGATTAAGTCTAACAGCCACTTCGATACTTCCATCAAATTTACTAATAGAAGTCTCTTTTGCTAAATCAATGGCTTCTTCTTTTGAATACAACTTAGTCTTTTCTACCTTTTTGACAGCTTCAACATACTTTTTTCCATGTTTTCCCATGTCTATTTCCTCCTTATGTGGTATTTGGTGTATTCCTACACCCTAGCGAGATATGATATCTTGGATATCAAAGTATTTCAGCGGATCTCTCCCACATAGGTTTGCACCTATATGAATAAACTTTCATTTCATTCTAACAATTAATCAACAACTGTGATTCCCATGTTACGAGCAGTACCTTCCACAATTTTCATTGCTTCTTCTACTGTGTAAGCATTTAAATCAGGTAATTTCGTTTCAGCAATTTCTCTAAGTTGGGCTCTTGTAATCTTTCCAGCTGTTTCGCTTCCAGGCTTACTAGCACCCTTGCTGACTCCTGCAGCCTTCTTAATAAGGAATGGAGCAGGTGGAGTTTTAATTACAAAATCAAAACTTCTATCATCGTATACAGAAATTTCAACTGGTAAAATATCTCCCATCTTATCTCTCGTTGCGTCATTATATTTTGTGCAAAATTCTTGCAAATTAATTCCAGCAGGTCCTAATACTGTTCCAACAGGTGGAGCAGGTGTAGCCTTACCAGCAGGAACTTGTAATTTAATCTTTTTTACAACTTCTTTTGCCACGAAAAACACCTCCTATAAATTTTTGTTACGTTTTCACGTGTGTGGTCCAAGTAGCTTTTATCCGCTCGATTAACTTCTTAATCTTTTCACTTCATTGCTTCCCACTAAATCTATATAATTAAATATAGCCCCTAAATAATAACATGATTATCGCAAGAAATCAAGTTATTTCTTTTATTTTTACTATAAATGTATAGATTTTTGAGCTTTTTACTACTTTGCAACTTCAATTTCAGATAATTTTACTTCTACTGAAGTTTCATGTCCAAACAAGTCGACAAGAAGAGAAACCTTTTGTCCGACCGCATCGACTTCATCGATAACTCCAAACATACCACTGAATGGTTCAGAAATGATACGAACGCGTACACCCTTTTTAAGTTCTTTATCGACATCGATACGGCTCATTCCCATACTATTCAAAATTTTATCAACTTCATATGGTTGTAAGGGAGTTGGTTTGGCACCCTTTCCACTCGATCCAATAAATCCTGTTACCCCTGGTGTATTACGGACTACGTACCAAGCTTCGTCACTCATCACCATTTCTACTAAGATATATCCAGGAAACATTTTCTCGATTTTCTCTTTTTCGACTCCATCTTTTGACTTAATTACCTTTTGTTCTGGGACAATAACTCGAAAAATATAATCCTTCATATCCATGCTTTCCGCACGCATTTCAAGTTTTTCTTTGACCTTATTCTCATGCCCAGAATAAGTATTCACTACATACCATTGTTTATCCATAATTACACTCCCGTCTTCAATAATGCAAAAAGCAAATCAATGACATAAAAGAATAGAGAGAAGAACAAGATAAAGGAAAGTGTAGCAGCCGAATATTTTACCATATCTTTTTTAGAAGGCCACTTTACTTTAGAAACCTCACTCTTCACAGATTTCAAGAAAGAAAAAATTCCATGTTTCTTCTTATTTTTTACCTTTTTCTCTTTCTTACCTTTTTCTTTCTTCTTATTGTCTTTCTTATTATCTTTCTCTTTTTTCTTTGTATCTTTCTCGGAAGATGCTTTCTTTTGTTTTTTTTTCGATTTTTTTAATTTTTCCATCTCCTGATCAATATCAGGTAACTCTCGTTCGGACTTCACAAATTTTGCCATTTCCTACCCACCTTTTTTTATCAAAATAAAAACACCTTTTCGTGTTCATCATTAAGATAGCACAAAAAGGGAGTTTCGTCAATAATAAATAATAAGTCAAAAACTAAAAGTTCTTCCAAACAAGAGAAAAAAAGAAGATAGAAAGCATAATTGCGACACCAAAAAGAGCAAAACTTAAAACAAAATTAACATATGCTGCTTCATTATCGCGTGAAGCCATAGCGCGACCAGCAGCCGTACTACGACTCATGACTTTGGGATGAGCATTTTCTCTACCCTGTTGCGACATCTTCTGGTCCATATAATCACTATAATAAGGAATCTCCTCATGAGAGAAAGCCATAAAAACTTTTTGATAATATTCCCAATCTTCTTCGGGAACATATTCTTTTACAAAATCTAAGTGATTAGCCAAAACGTCAAATCGAAGAAGCCCGTTTTCTAAACTAAATTCTCCACTTTCTCCAGCCAAATAAACACAAAAAGCAAGAACAGCCAAAGACTGAACATCCGAAAGTTGGGCTTGTTTCTTGTCTTCCTCATCGAAATACAATTTGGAACTAGGATAAACCGAACGGAAAGACGGGACTCTAGTCTCATCATCAATATAAATCGAACGCGGAGAAAAATCTTTCACAATTCCACCATTTTGATGAATTTGTTTTAGTTCGGCATCCAATTGATAAAAAAAACTTCTTTTGTAATCTTGCGACATACCAACAAGTCCAAAGTCAATGATATCCGTACGTTTCATAGTATCACCTATGATTATTATACACCTAGTTTTCTATTTTTCAATCACTTAAATATTCGCGAAGAAGTTTTCTTACTCGACGAACAATGGTACTGATTTTTGTAGAAGGTAATTCTAAAAGAGTACAAATTTCAACTTTCGAAAAACCATTCCAATACAATTCAAAGACCTGAGAATCATTAAAATCCAGTTCAGCACAAAACTTTCGTACAGAAATCATTTCCCATCGTTGTGCCAATTGATCATCAAGAGAAATCGCCTGGGGATCACTCACAAAATCCCCCAAAACAACATCGGAATCTCCATAAACTTGATCCAAAGACAAAGCCTCTCGGAAAAAGCAATTTTTTTTAGCCAAAAAAGACTTAATATAATTCAATAATCGACTACGGATTGTAATACACAAAAAAGTATAAAAAAGAGTTTCATTCTTATCCTTATAATAACGGAGAGAACGATCAAAAGCCAAATATGCTTCTTGACACAAATCATCGTAGTCCACTCCATATTGCTTGTAGTATTCATAATATTGTTTGGCATATTTTTGCATAAGTGGACAATACTTCTCGTAGAGAATCGAAAAAGCCGTTTCATCGTTTTCAGCTACCATATAAAGCAACTCATAATCATTATACTTCTGATATTCTTTCATTTTATCCTTTCTGCCGAAGTATTTCATAAATCATAATTCCGGCTGCCACACTGGCATTGAGACTATTTACTTTACCTCTCATAGGGATTTTCGCTATAAAATCACAGGATTCTTTTACTAATCGACTCATTCCTTCTCCTTCATTCCCTATTACCAAAGCAATTTTCCCGGAATAATCTATTGCTCGATAATCTGTGCTATTTTCCAAAGCCGTTCCAACAATCCAAAATCCATGTTCTTTTAAATCTTTGATGGTTTCATTTAGATTGGTAACCATACAAACAGGAATGTTTTCTATCGCACCCACACTCGTTTTCATTACAGTGGCATTGACCGATACACCACGATTTTTAGGAAGAATCACGGCATCTACTCCTGCTGCTTCAGCGGTTCGAATAATGGCACCTAGGTTATGAGGATCTTCCAAATGATCCAAAATGACAAAGATAGCATCCTCTTTGTCTAAGTAATCCTTATAATTACTATAGTCAAAATCCACTACATCGAGAATTATACCCTGATGAACTCCATTTGCAAGTTGGTCTAATTCCGTTTTTGAACGAAAAATCATAGGGATATTGAATTTTTTGAGCGCAATAATTAAATTTTTGTCATGGAAATCTTCCTGTAAATAAACTTTTCTTATTTTTTCTTTTTTTTCTAAAAATTCATAAGCAACATTTCTACCGTATACTAACATAGTTTTCCTCCTAAAATAATCTGCATGATTTCATCGATTCTCTCTTTCTTTCCAAGAAGATCCAAATACCCCAAAAGAGCCTCCAATGCCGTAGCGTATTTGTAGGTTAACACATCGCAATTCTTGGGATGAGAATGATTCTTATAATTGCGTGCACGATGGATCACATCTAACTCCTCTTCTGTAAAATAATCTTGTTCCAATAACGCCTGTAAAAACTTTGCCTGACTTTTCGCACTTACATAACGAATGGACTCTTTTTGAAGAGAATCGACATGACGAATCCCTTGGTCAATCAAATAATGACGAATATAATTTTCATAAATAGTATCCCCTAAATAGGCCAAAACCAAAACATTAATCTCTAACACATCCATAAAAGCACACATTCCTTTCACTCAGTTCAAGGCACACATAGTCACCTACCTGCATTATAACATACAATAGAAATTTGATGAAGGAACATCCCATAAACAAAGGCAATTTGATAACAGTTTTTTTTAAATAAGATTGACAAATCAAAAAAAAAGCAATATAATACAACGGAAAAACGCGGATAGTTGTGTCTTTTATAAGTCGATAAAAGGGGAAAAATGCGATGACACAACAAAAAAAGGAGAAAAGGAGAAGTAGAACGGAAATGAGAAAAGTAACAAGAAAAAGTTCACTAAAAAACTACTATACTCTACTAGGAATCAAACCAACAAAATCAAAAAAGAAAATTCAAGAGGCTTTAGAAAAGAAATTACGAGAAAATCAGATACCTGAACTAGAAGATATCTACAAAAACGCAGAAAGAAAAATTATGAAATCCTTGGATGCTAGAACAATTACAAATAAAAGAACAACCAAACCAATCAAAAAGAAAAAAGAAACACAAACTGCTCTAGTAAAAAAAGAAGAAAAAGAGAAAAGAAAACCAGTTAAAACACAAGTAACCAAGGAAAAACCTAGCGAAAAGAAAAAAGTAGATAAAAAGAAAAAAACAACTCGTAGAAATATTTTTTGTGCAGTAGCTCTCGTATGTATTCTTACAACGATCATTCCCCTTGCATTAAGTTCTAAGAAAAAAAGTGACCAAGCTGCTCAAATAAAACAGCAACAAGAAGAAGAGTTACAAAGACAAAAAATTGAAAAAGAAAGTAAAGCAAAACAAGAAATTGAAAGAGCAAAAAAAGAAATAAAGGAATATGAAAGCATTCCTTCCTATGATCCAACAAAATTGGAACGCTATAAAGCCTACAAGAAGAAAAACAATACATCCGTTCAAGATGCTGTATTACAGGTGAACATTGGGTTAGATAAGGAGTTTTACACAGATGTTGTGGAAATCCAAAATCCAGAAAGTAATTTGGTACTAGTAAATAAATACAATAAATTACCAAGTGATTATGAACCAAAAGACTTACAAGTACTAGAGAATCACAGCCAATATAAATTGAGAAAAGAAGCAGCAGAAGCCTATAATCAATTAGCTCGTGAAGCAGAAAAAGCAGGCGTAATCGTCGAACCATTTAGTGCTTATCGTCCATATTACTACCAAGAAACGGTCTACAACAGACATCTTCAAGAATACAATAACGATCTTGAAAAAGTAGATGCTGTATCGGCAAGACCTGGACATTCAGAACATCAAACTGGATTAGCAATCGATATTAGAACCGTAGGTTACTACGATCAAGAAAAATATCTAATTCAAAGTGACTATGATTGGTTTAAAGAACATGCCGATGAATATGGATTTATCATTCGATATCCACAAGGAAAAACAAATATTACTGGATATGATGAAGAGCCATGGCAGTTAAGATATGTAGGAAAAGAAGTAGCCAAAGAAATAAAAGAATTAGATATTACGTTTGATGAATACTATTACTTAAAAGAATTAAATGCAAATAATCTAGTAATGGAAGAAACAGAAACAGTGGAACAAGAAACCGTTTCAGAAACAGAAACGACACCATCGACAGAATCACAGACAAAACCAGTAGAAGAAACAACACAAGAAGAAGAAAACAGTGAAAAAGAATCAGAAACACAAGAAGAAGAAAAAGAAAACAGCGAAAAAGAACCAGAAAAACAAGAAGAACAAACAGTACCAGAGAAAAGTCCAGTAACAAACTTAGAAGTTTCAGAAGAACCGCTAGAATACTTAGAAAAGGTTACTTTAAAAGAAGGGGCTCGCGTCTATACGACAAAGTTTGATATGGAGAAAAAAGAAAACAGCAAGAAACCATACTTAGATTATAATGATATCCGAACTGGATATGTCGTTGTAATTAAAGTAGATGAGGAATTAAAACATATCAATTTACAAGAAACAGAGTTAATTCAACAATACCTTCAGGATGGAGGAGACATTGTTGGATACTTAGTAGCGAATGAAAACTCATACAACAAAGATGGAGAGATTGACCCAACTATGGTAGAAGGTTTCTACCTAGAAGAAGACATCGTTCCACAAGAAAAAGCAAAACAATATACAAAATAAAATCAAGCAAAACGCTTGATTTTTTTATGATTTCCAAAATTTATTCATCACGATCTCTAGAACCAATTATTAAAACTAACCTCAATATTTCTAACAAAGTAGTTGCCAAACTAGCTACATAAGTCAAGGCAGCAGCACGCAACATTTTTTCACTACCCTCTTTCTCAGAGGAATTCAAAATCTTCATATCTTCAAGGTAGCCAAGGGCTCTTTGCGATGCGTTAAATTCCACTGGTAATGTAATCAGTTGAAAGAATAAGATAATAAGTAATAATCCAATACCACCCCATGCCAAGTCCAAAAAATTAAACAAAAAACCAATCGCAATCGCAAGATAACCAAATTTAGAAGCAAAACTAACCAAAGGAAAAATATAGCCACGTAATCGAATGAAAAAATACCCTTCCTTATCCTGAACCGCATGACCCACTTCATGCGCAGCCACACTACAAGAAGCAATACTATCTCCATGGAACACATCGGTAGATAACCGAACGACTTTCCGATTTGGATCATAGTGATCGGTCAATTGTCCTTTCACTTCTGTCACATAAATATCATTCAACCCGTTGGCATCCAAAATCATACGGGCTACTTCCTGCCCAGTAAGTCCTTTTTTGGAAGATTTGGTACGATATTTCGCATAACTGCTACTCACATAAGATTGCGCTATAATAGTGATTAAAACACCGAAAAGAACCAAACCATACCCAATCAAATCATAGGAATAATAAATCACGAAATCACCTCTACTTATATTCTTTCATACGTAGTTCCATCACGACTATCAATCAATCGAATTCCTTCTTGGAGAAGAGAATCTCGAATTCGATCCGCTTCTTCATAATTTTTTTCTTTCTTTGCTTGATTACGAGCCTCAATCTGTTCCAAAATATGTTGTTCAAAAGTAGAATCTACTTCTTCATCCTCGATAACCAAATCTAAAGACAACACTTTATCAAAATCTTCAATCAAATATAATTTCGTAAAATCCGTAAGTTCCTCATCTTTCAAAACATCGTAAACCAAAGTTAACATACTAGAAGTATTCAAATCATTGGAAATGGCATCTTTAAAAGCATTCTTATATTCATCAATTTTTCCTTCCCGTAAATTAGGAGTACGATCTAACTTTTTAATACGATTTCTTAATTTTTGATAAGCCTGTTCTGCTTGCGTTAACGCCTCAAAGGAAAAAGCAAGACCTTTTCTATAATGACTTCCCAAGCAAAAATAACGATAGCTTAATGGTTGAAAACCTCGGTTCATCAACACAGATAAAGTTAAAAATTCTCCCTTTGATTTAGACATTTTTCCAGAAGTATCATTCAAATGTTCTCCATGAACCCAATAATTACACCATTTATGACCAAAATAGGCCTCACTTTGCGCAATTTCGTTCGTATGATGAGGGAAAATATTATCAACCCCACCACAATGAATATCCAAGTATTCTCCTAAAAATTTTCCACTAATTCCACTACACTCGATGTGCCAACCCGGATATCCTACACCCCAAGGAGAATCCCATTTCATCTCTTGATTTGAAAATTTACTGACCGTAAACCACAAACCAAAATCAGCAGGATTTCTTTTGGCAGAATCTTCTTCTACCGTATCGCGAACGCCAACCATCAAATCCTCAGGATTTTTCCCAGATAATTGATAATAATCCTTCGCTTTACTGATGTCAAAGTACACATTTCCGTTCGAAAGATAGGCGTAACCATCCTCTAACATCTTGGAAATCATCTTAATATAAACATCAATATGATGACTGGCAGGTTCGACAATACTCGGTTTACGAATATTCAACTTTTCACAATCGTCGAAAAAAGCCTTCGTATAAAAATCGGCAAGTTCACGAACGGTCTTTCCTTCTCGCTTTGCCCCTTTTTCCATCTTATCTTCACCAGAATCCGCATCACTCGTCATATGACCGACATCCGTGATATTCATCGCCCGGCGAACATCATATCCAAGATATCGTAACCCTTTTTCTAAAACGTCTTCAAATATATAAGTACGCAAGTTTCCAATATGGGCATAATTATAAACGGTTGGACCACAAGTATACATCCGAACGACCCCTTCTTCATGAGGAACAAATTCCTCTACTTGTCTCGTCAATGTATTAAATATTTTCATCTTCTCCACCTACTTTATTTTATCATATAAATATGGGATAATTATGGAATTACCAAACTACTTATATTATATCATAACTTTGTTATCCATAGGAAAGAAAAAGGAGAAATCAAATTTTTTCTAAATAAATCTGATTTTCCCCACTCAACACTTCGTTAATCACAAGATTATCGACCTTATCTTCTAGAATCTTATCAATGCGACGCGCTCCAAAAATAGAAAACTGAGACAAATCCAAAATTTGAGATAGAATCCGATGCCCAAATCGTAACTGAATTCCATGTTGCTTAAATTGATCTTTAATTTGCGATAATCGTTTTTTTATGATGGCTTCAACCACTGACTCCTCCATCTTAGAAAATTCAATGACCTGGTCAATTCGATTACACAATTCTACAGAAAGAAATTCCCGTACGTCTTTTTGAACCGAATTTTTTCCTTCTGAAAAACCAAGATTTTCCTTTTGAAAACCTAAATTCGAAGTCATGATAATAATATGATTTCGAAACGAAACAACATTCCCCTTTGTATCCGTTAATTGCCCATCTTCTAAGATTTGTAAAAAAAGATTTAACACCGCAGGATGGGCTTTTTCAATCTCATCAAACAAAATCACTGCGTGAGGATGATTTCGAACTTCTTCCAAGCGATTCATTCCATCATCATAACCAACATATCCAGGATTCGATCCAATCAATTTAGATACAGAACTACTATCAGAATATTCACTCATATCAAATCGAATCAACTGATTTTCCCCAAAGAGAATCTCACTATATTTCTTCGCTAACAACGTCTTTCCGACTCCCGTAGGACCTACAAATAGAAAAGAAGGCGGTCGATTCTTATCATAAAATCCCAATTGAATTTTCTTTGTAATCATCATTAGTTGCGAAATGGCTTTTTCTTGACCATAGACCTCATTATGTAACTTTCTTTCCATTTGAACAAAAAAATGATTGGATACCTTTCCATCATAAATAGGAATTTTTGTCTTAGAAGAAACTACATTTCTCACATCTTCAATCGTAACAGAAGGATAATTAGATACCGATTGTTTTCGCAATTCTAACGAATGAATTTTGGTTAAAAGGTCCTTTTCTAATCCTTTCAAATGAGAGGCTTCTTCAAAACTTTGATTCATAATGAACTGATTCTTTTTTTCTAACACTTCCCTATATTGACTTTCATACGTAGACAAAAGTTCCTTCTTCTTATTCTTCTTCAAAGAAACACGGGAACATACTTCATCTAATACATCAATCGATTTATCCGGTTGTTTACGAAAATCCATATAGCGATTGGTATATTGTATCATTTTTTGAATCACTTCATCCGACACACGTACATGGTGATATTCTTCATATAATGGCTTTAATTTCGTTAAAATATCGTATACCGTTTGATCGGTCGGTTCAGAAACCATAATCGTTTGAAATCGTCGGTCCATAGCCTTATCTTTTTCGATGCTTTTTTTATACTCCTCTACCGTTGTAGCCCCAATCAATCGAATTTTTCCTCGTGCCAAGGCTGGTTTTAAAATATTAGCTGCATCGATGGCACCTTCCGCACCACCCGCTCCCATCAACGTATGAATTTCATCAATAAATAATAAAATCGAGTCCTCTTTCTCAATTTCCGTTAAAACTTTCGTCAATCGTTCCTCAAATTCTCCACGATATTTCGTTCCCGCAACCAAAGTAGCAATCGATACCGATAAGATTCTCTTGTCTAACAACTGTTCTGGAACTTCACGATTCCATATACGACGTGCCAATTCTTCTACAATTGCGGTTTTCCCTACTCCTGCATCCCCAATCAATAATGGATTATTCTTCGTCCGTCGACACAAAATTTCAATCAGGCGAGATAATTCTTCTTCTCTCCCAATAACAGGATCTAATTCCAAATTGGAGGCTTTTTTTGTTAAATCCGTTCCTAAATCCTCTATTAATAACTTTTTCCCACTCTTTTTCTTACGAATCAAAGGATGACTAGAAAAGTATTCCTGTAGTTCTATCACATCCACATCCAACTGATTAAAGATACGAATCGCAATACCATCTCCCTCTTCTAGAATCGCAAGGAATAATTGTTCGGTACTTACTTCATCATGATTCCATTCTTTTCCCATTAAAATAGCCGTTTCAATAATTCTTTTCAATAATGGCGTATACAAAAACCAAGAATTTTCTTCTTTCCCAACCCCAACAAATTCAATCAATTTTTCACGAAAAAGAGAATAAGAAATATGAAAATCCAATAATTTCTTCTTTAAATCAGAATGATTTTTTAAAATGGATAACATTAAATGTTCACTACCTACATAAGGATGTTTCAATTCTTGCATTTCCTTTTTTGCACCTAATAATATTTTTTGAGCATCTTCTGTAAATTTTGAAAACATAAGTCCCTCCTAATTTAATCTATGATTATTATGGTGCATTTAGAAAAATTTTAAACATTCCAGTCCACAGAACAAAGTGATTTATAAATAAATCACGCCCAAACTTCACAGTTTGGAGTTTCTCCTTCATCGGATAACTCTACCCTCCAGAGACCAATTTCCGAT
>CANQHQ010000014.1 GCA_947623825.1 uncultured Bacilli bacterium | reverse complement strand
AGTAAAAATCCACCCTTAAAAAGGGTGGTTTTTCTCTGAAGCCTGTAAGGCTTGACACTGGCAGCTACCATTTGGTAGCTTTTTTGGTCTGCCAATTGCCTTTGCCACTATTACTTACCCGTAAACGGGTCTTTATATTCCTTCAAACTTCTTTGATCTTTTATTTTATCTTCCAAATCTTGATTTTGTATATAATGTTTTATTGTATTTTTATTTAATCCTACTGTACTCACGTAATATCCTTCTGCCCAAAAATGTCTATTTCCATAATTATATTTTAAATTGGCATGTTCTTCAAATATCATTAGACTACTTTTACCCTTTAAATATCCCATAAAAGATGATACACTAATTTTAGGTGGAATTTTCACTAACATATGTATATGATCAGGACATGCTTGTGCTTCTACTATCTCAACTCCTTTATAATCACATAGTCTTCTTAAATATACTCCTATATCTCTTCTGAGTTTTCTGTATATTGCTTTTCTTCTATATTTTGGTGTGAAGACTATGTGATATTGGCAATTCCATCTTGTATGAGATAATGAGCTTTCATCATCATTTTTTCGTCTCATAAAATAAATCCTCCTCTGATTTTAGATTTTGGTTGGCAGACCATTATCTATTATATCAAAGGAGGATTTATTTTTCTCTTAACGCTATCGCTTTTTCAGCTCTCACCCGCATAGCGGGTGGTTTTATTATGTTCCTATCCCGGAACATAAATAAAAGCAGTATTTTTTATACTGCCTTCACTTCTTTCTTTTTACTTTTTTCTTTTAATTGATTTTTTTGAATGATTTCAGTAACACGAACTAAATCTTTTGGGGTATCTACTGACACTGTTTCTGATTTTACATCGATGATTTTAACTTTGATACCATATTCTAAAAAGCGTAATAAATCAAAGTCTTCCACTCTTTCTAAAGGCCCTTTTTCATGAGTAGCAAAAAAGTGCAATGCTTCCTTTGTTAGGCCATACGTTCCCATGTGTTTATAATAATCATAATTTAAGGATGCCTTTGGATAAGGAATTGGATTTCTGGATGCGTAAAGTGCATATCCATTCCTGTCCGTTACTACTTTCATTGTCGTCCAATTGATAACGTCAATTGGGTTATTTATTTTTGTTCTTAGGTTAATCACATCATTTTGTTCTTTTTTGAAAGACTTAGCCACCTTTTCAATCGTTTCTGGTTCAATGAGTGGTTCATCTCCTGCAATGGATATGTATAAGTCCGCGTCTACTTTCGTCGATACTTCATGAATTCTTTCCAACATCATAGTGTGTTTGTCACTTGTTAAGATGACATTCATTTTTAATTCTTCACATTTTTTTACGATTCTTTCATCGTCTGTAGCTACGTATACCGCATCTAAATCCTTTACTTTTTTTACCTGTTGATAGGTCCACCAAATCATTGGTTTTCCTAAAATATCAGCAAGTGGTTTTCCCTCAAACCGACTACTCTCATATCGTGCGGGTATTACTCCAATTATTTTCATACAAAACCTCCCTATTAGATATCAGTAGGTACCAACTATCCTGTAATACTCTACTGTTTAATAAGATTATACCCCCCCCGTGTCGTTTTGGCAAGTCCTATTTCTTTTAGAGAAAATTTATCACCTTTATCGTATTTCCTTTCCACAATTAAAAAATACAAGGATTTTTTATTTCTTTCTACCCTTGTATTTTTGTTTTTCATTTTATTCAGTGAAAGTTTCTATTCCTAAGAAGTCTTTCTGTGTAATCGTTTACTAATTTTTCTTAATGGGCTTGTTATTTTCCATGATTTGCTGTTCAAAATTTCATTCATTGTTTTCTTCTCTTCTGCTAACAAGTTTCTTAGATGCATATTTTCATCGGGAAGATAATGCGTATCTTTTAAAATTTTTTCTATCTCCGACTTTGACATTTCCTTGGTTTTCGAAATTATCTCTATCAATCGATCATAGTTATTTAATTGAAAAATATCTTTTTGAATCTTATATTTTTTTAAGATATAGTCCAAATGATACTCATAAATTTCTGTCATACTCGGCTTGGTCAATCTCCAATGAATATATTGGGAATCAAACATCAAATCGAACGGTGCATAGTAGCAAAAAATGATATAATTCAAGTAGGAAATATCGCAAATTTTTTCTTCTATATTATCTAGGGTGGACACGCTTCCATATCGATAAGGAAAATTATCACCAATAACATAAGCTGTACGCCCTAACAATAGTGTTTCAAAAGCAATATTGGATCCGGTACTGATGATTCTTCTATTTTGAAGAATCCATTCTATTGAATTGGCAGAATGATCTATTTGATATTTGTTGAATTTGTCTGTATCCTTACGCCGAACAGGATGAATTCTCAACGTCATTTCGTCAAGTTTTATCATTTTTTGAATTTCTTCTAATTGTTTATCTTCGTCTGTGTGGCACTTCGCTCTCTCCAGTGGATCTAAGGGACCGATATTTACCCCAAATTCATACTTTGGTTGTTCATTCAAACGATTTAGGTACGATAGGTATTGCTTATTTAAGAACATTCCAAGTAATTCTTTGCGACTGAAAAATTTTTGTATCTTTTTTTCCTCCAAAAATTTCAAATAATCTTGATCCATAGTTTGGCTATCATATTTATCATAAAATTGAAAATAACCTAACTTTATTTGATAGCTTGGAAACCGAAACGTACTTAATTCTAATTGAATTAATGGGATGTTTTTCTTTTTACATGCCACTTCTAAACTCTTATACCAAGTCCATGATAGGATGGCTTCTATTTTTCCATATTGTTTTTCTATTTTCTCAATTTTCTCGATAATATTTTTTGTATACTCTTTATTTTCTATCGCCAATATTTCTTGACACCCAATTTCTATTGATGGGTACTTGTCCATGATTTTTTTTACTTCTTTTTCCGTGAAAGGAATCTTTTTTAATTTTCGCATGGACTGGTCTGTCGGTTTTGGAAAATCAAAGATTGTATTTTTTCCATTCACAATATTCTGAAATGGATATGCCCCCTGTTTTTCATAATAAGAAGGGTTTTTGAAATATTTCTCATCAGCGATGATGGGTGAATCATTTTCTAAGGCAAATTGCATATACTTGTAGAAGAGCCATAGAGAGTTTTGTACTTCTCCTGTACTACAAAATAAAAATGGAACAATCATCTTATCTCTCCTATTCGACTTTCAATTGGGTATCAAACCACAATTTTTTAAAAATCCAAAATTAATCAAACAATTATAATGAAAATCAGGATTTTCCTTTTTCTAAATTATACCCCCCCCCGTGTCGTTTTGGCAAGTCCCATTCGTATTGCACACGGCCTAAAATTTTTATAATTTCTTTATTGAATTGAACGAAATTTTTAAAGTATCATTTCTTTTATTCGGGTTGATTTTTCTTTTTCATTTTTTGATTCTAGTATGAAATCATAAAAAAAAATACAAGGTTTATTCTTTTCTCTTTATCCTTGTATTTTCTATGTATTAAATTTTCTTTTCAGATTTGATTGAATTCATTCTTATTTCGTTTTTTTATTTTAATTATTTTTCCAAACACCATGTTGATTGCAACCAAAGTAAAGTTCTCCACCCTCTATTTTTGAAAGTGTGACATTTACTGGTGTTTCTTTATCTAATTTTATCACGACATACTGATTGTCTTTTCCATAGGCGATAAAATTTAGATGATGTTCTTTGGTCATTCCATGTTCGGAAGTAAGGGTTATCTTTTCTCCTTCTTCTTTGACGAAAAGACGATGTTTTCCTTCTGCGTCTTTAATTTCTTGACCATTTAATTTTTGACCACAACAAGTTACAGGATTATTTTCTGTTGTGATGATTCCATTTCCACAAATGGGACATACATAAAACTTCATACTACTCTTCTCCTTTTCGAAACTTTTCTTTTCCTACTCCACAGATAGGACAATGAAAATCTTCTGGGAGTGGACCTTCATGAATGTATCCGCAAACGGTACAAACCCATACTTCTTTTCCTGATTGCGTCACTTTTTTCTCTAGTTTTTCCTCATAAGTAGGGGCTTTCTTTGGAGCTTGTCCTTTTAAAACCTCATGATAATAACGATACGTCATCGGTGTATTTTCATTCCATTTATCCCCCTCTATTACTCTCGCTATAAAAATATCATGTGTTTCGCAATCGATGATATCCATCACTTCACAACGTAAATATCCACAGCATTCTTCTGTGATAATGGGAATTTCATCTATCATTTTGTAGGCAAATTTTTCAAATTTGTCCGTCTCTTTCGAACTTTGAAAACCGAAAGTTGAGATGACGTTGGGATTCGTTTGCTCCGACAAGATCGATATGGCAAAATTTTTCGTCTGTTTGATTACTTGATTTGTATAGTTTTCCTTATTTAAACTGATTGTAATAACAGGATTTTCTCCACTTGTAATTTGACATAATGTATTAATGATACAACCAACTTTTTTATCTTTTTTGGTACTCACTACATACATTCCATAACTGACATCTCTGATAATTTTTTTATTCTTCATTTACATTGTCAATCCTCCATCTACTTTGATAATCGTTCCCGTCGTAAATTTTGCGGCATCACTAGCCAAATATAAATAGGCTCCAGCCAAATCCGATGGTTGCGCCATGGTATGTAAAGGGGTCATTTGCACTAACATTTCTTTCATCTTGTCATTTACCGAACCTTTCATCATATCGGTTTCCACTACACCAGGAGCGACGGCATTCACACGGATGTTATAACTACCTAATTCCTTTGCCCAAGAAACCGTTAATCCATTCACGGCAAATTTACTCGCAGAATAAGCGGATTGATTTTTACCACCATAGATTCCTACCATCGAAGACGTATTGATGATACTTCCTCCTGTTTCTTTCATATATTTCACAACTTCTCTTGTTACTTTAACAAGTCCAAAGACATTTACATCAAACATCTTTTCAAAATCTTCATCCGTGGAATCTAATAATGATTCATGACTTGTGATACCAGCATTGTTTACTAAAATATCGATTTTTCCCCAATTGGCAATTGTTTTTTGCACTGCTTCTTGAATACTAGTATTGTCCGTCATGTTGATTCCTACTGCCATCATCAAGTTTTTGTTGTATCCTTCTTCACGGAACTCATTTTCTAATTTTTCAGCATTTTCCAATTTTGATCCACAAATGACGACTTTTGCTTTGTTGTCTAGAAATAATCTAGCAATTTCTTTACCAATTCCACGACTGGATCCTGTGATAAAAGCAACTTTTCCTTCTAACATATTTTTCTCCTTTAAACAAATAGTAAAATAATGGATAGGATAAGAATCAATCCCAATTCGATAGGAATCCATTTTTTATATTTTTGATTCATTTTCTCGATTTGATTTCTTATTTCCAAATTATCCACATTTCTTCCTATTAATATTTCCCCTTTTTTTGTAAATTCTTCTATATCATCTTTGTAGATGCTTCCCTTATCATTATGTCCCGCATAAACTTTTCTAGGTGAAATTTTTGAATAAAGGGAGGAAATCTGAACACTTCCTATCGTGGTACCGAGTCCAAGGCCTAGTAGAGTGGTACAAATAGGATATAAAATGATTGTTGAAGAGAAAAAAAGGCGAATTTCTTTTACAAGTAAAAGAAGTGTAACGAAAACGATAGCAGGAATGATTCCGATAGCGAAACCGACTGTCATAATAATTCTGGATTTTCGTTTGATTGTTCGATCATACTTTTCTGGGGCATTCAAAATTTTCGTTTTGATTAATTCGTAAACATCATCCATCTTGTGATCCGTACTGCTTAGAGAAACATCTATATTCATTTGATTTTCATAAATCCAAAGATAGATGTGTTGATTTTCCCATGTTGTGCCACGCCCTAATTCTCTCGTTTCATAGTTTAAGCAAAAAACGACAAACATATCTTTTATTTCTTCTAATCTCTGGTGAAAAATCGTAATAAATTCATCATAACGATCAAATTTTATCGTCGTGTTATCGTGAAAATTCACCGTTACTTTCAGATTGCTTCCCCTATCTTTATAACTAAACACTCGATTGTAACTCTCAATCCCTTGATTTCTCGCTTCTTCTTTGACGGAAAGATTTTGATAATAGAGTAATTTTTCATTCATTTTTACGAAAATCTCCTCTAAATCCTCCGCTGTAATTATCTTATTCGCTACTTTTATTGAATCGTTATACATCTTTTCTCAACTCTCTTTATTTTTATCATACCATACTTTGTATTTGATTGACCAGTTCTATTTTTTGACTCCTGTAATTTAAAATGAAAGCCTCATGTAACGAAATTTCTTAATAAAAAAGAAGTATGATAGAAAGTTCTTCCAAAACTGTGAAAGAGTCTATTTTATGCTTCTTTTATTTTTTATACATGACTATTTTGTGTTCTTTTCGATTTTTTCTTTTCCACCCATATAAGGTTGTAAAACTTTTGGTATTTTTACACTTCCATCGGCACAAAGATTATTTTCTAGGAACGCAATCAACATTCTTGGTGGCGCTATTACGGTGTTTCTTGTAGTTTCAATATGTACCAATAATATTAAAATTGATCATCCATTAAAAAGTCAAAAATGTTAAGATGTTTAATTCCATTTTGAGAATAATCTTCTTTATTAATTGAAATTACATATTTAGGATAATTATCACTTATACTGTTAAAGGCATTGAATTCTCTAATCCTAGTTTCTTCATTTGATAAATCATAACAAGCTTGAATATATTTAATGTTTTTATTTTTAGATGCTATAAAATCTATTTCACCTTCTTTAGTTTTTCCAATATAGACATCATACCCTTTTTTTATTAATTCATTATATATTAAATTTTCAAAAGCACGGGAGTAGTTAATTTCTTTACTATTCGTTTTAATTTTTTTTACACCCAAATCTGTAGCATAAAACTTATTTAATGATTTCAAAATAGCTTTTCCATTTACATCATACCTATAAACTCTATTGATAATGAAAGTTGAACAAAGTGCTTCTAAATATTTATACAATGTGTCTGTGGCAACTTTATTGCCACTTTTATCTAAATAATCTAACACATTTGTTGCAGAAAATTCTCTAGTTTCCGTTTCTAAAATATATTGAAGTATTTTATTAAATGAAGTAACGTCAGATATTCCAAGTCTTTCTACAACATCTTTAAGAAGGATTGAATCGTAAACATCTCTAATATAATTTTCTTTTGAATCATCATTTTCAAAAGAAAATCTTTGAGGCAAAGTACCCCATTCAAAGATATCTAATAATAAATCAAAATAATTTTCTGGTTTCGTATTAGTTATTTGAGTAGCTTCTTTAAATGATAAAGGATTGATTCTAAAACTTACATATCTACCTGATAAATCCGTTGATAATTCTAAAAAGGTCATCTTGCTATTTGAACCGGTAATGAAAATACTAAATTGATTTGTAATTCTTAAAGAGTTAATAGCTTTTTCAAATTCTTTTACTTTTTGAACTTCATCTAAAAATATATAGTAAGTATTTTTATCTTTTGTTAAATTTTTGATATAATCATTTAATTCTATTGCATCTGTTATATTCGCGTAATCAAGTGATTCAAAATTTATATATATTATATGATCATCTTTAACACCACTTTCTTTAATCTCTTCTATTATTTGTTGCAAAATTACAGATTTACCACTTCTTCTTAATCCACACAAAATTTTTATTAATGAGTTTACGTGATAAAAATCTTTAATCTTATTTAAATAGTAACTTCTTTTTAACATACTATTTCACCTTCTTCATCAATATTATATAATAAATTTATTTAAATATAAAGTTTTTTTGTTGAATTGGAAAAACTTTTTTATTTTTGAAGTTTTTTTGTTGAATTGGAAAAACTTTTTATCGAAAATTTTTGCCACTTTCGGCACTTTTCATCAATTCTATTTTATATGTAATTTCATTTGTTAAGTATGTAAATAAATATCAGTAATTAAAAAGAAGTATTATAATTGACTCTTCCGGTTTTTGAAAAATCTATTATATACTTCTTTTTTATAAGTACTTGTTTTATACAATAAGCAGTTAAATTACCTACTTCTTTTCGATTTTCTCTTTTCCTCCCATATAAGGTTGTAAAACTTTTGGTATTTTTACACTTCCATCGGCACAAAGATTATTTTCTAAGAAGGCAATCAACATTCTTGGTGGTGCTATTACGGTGTTGTTTAATGTGTGTACTAGTTCTTTTTCTCCGTTTTCTTTTTTATAACGAATTGCAAGACGTCTTGCTTGGGCATCTGTCAAATTAGAGCAAGAACATACTTCAAAGTATTTCTTTTGTCTTGGACTCCATGCTTCAATATCACAAGAACGATATTTTAAATCCGCTAAGTCTCCCGAACAGCAAACCAATTTTCTTACTGGAATATCCAAACTGCGGAAAAGTTCTACGGAATAATTCCACATTTTGTTATACCATTCCTCACTATCTTCTGGTTTACAAAGAACAACCATTTCTTGTTTTTCGAATTGATGAATACGATAGATTCCCCTTTCCTCAATTCCATGCGATCCTACTTCTTTTCGGAAACATGGAGAATAAGAAGTCATAGTAATTGGTAGATCACTTTCTTTCAAAATTTGATCTTTAAATTTGGCAATCATCGAATGCTCACTTGTTCCAATTAGATACAAATCTTCTCCTTGAATTTTATACATCATATTTTCTTTTTCTTCAAAGGACATCACACCATCTACGGCATCTCCATGAATCATAAAAGGAGGAATACAGTAAGTAAATCCTTTATCAATCATAAAATCCCGCGCATAGGCCAAAACAGCGGAATGAAGTCTCGCAATATCTCCCATTAAGTAATAGAATCCGTTTCCACTCACTCTTCCTGCGGCATCTTTGTCTAAACCACCGAAACTAGCCATAATATCGGCATGATACGGTACTTCGAAGTCTGGGACAACTGGATCTCCAAAATGTTGTTCATCGACGTTTTTTGAATCATCTTCTCCGATAGGAACATCGTCCGCAATCATATTTGGAATCATCATCATTTTTTCCTTGATTGTCTTACTTAACTCTTCTTCTTTTTCTTCAATTTCCTTTAATTTTTCATTAATTTCTACTACACGTGCCTTCTTCTTTTCTGCTTCGTCTTTTTTTCCTTCTCTCATTAAGCTACCGATTTCCGTACTCGTTGTATTTCTTTCCTGGCGGAGATTATCTCCTTCTACTTTTAAAGAACGATACGTTTCATCTAGTTCAATTACTTCCGTTACTAATGGTAACTTTTTATCTTGAAATTTTTTTCTAATATTTTCCTCTACTTTTTCTTTATTTTCTCTAATAAATTTAATATCTAACATAATTTTTGATTCCTTTCTTCATTGATTTTTTTTAATTTGATTAATTGTTTTCCATATTTTTCTTCAAACCACTCTTGCTTTTCTTTCGGCAAGTTCTTTCTTCGTTCTGGATTGTAATTATCTTCCATATCTGCCTGTTTTAGTAATGTCACTTTTTTTCTCTTACTTCGAATGATGGTATCGATTTCTTCTTCGTAGATTTTCAATTTTTCTTCTTTGGTTTTATTCTTCGTGTCAATTTGAGGTTTCGTAACGAGATAAACAAAGGCAACGACTTCTGGTGAAAATCCTATTTCTAATAAGTCGAAGCATGTAACTTCTGTATCCTCTACGGTGTCGTGCAGGAGTCCTGCGATTTGTAATTCTTCTTCTAAGTGGTCGGAGACTCTTCGTAAATGGTGGATGTATGGTTGATTGGCTTTATCCTTTTTATTTTGAAATAATCTTCTTACAAGAACAGAGGCTTTCAGATAGGCATCATCACAGGTTTTGATTTTCTCTAAATCTTCTCTTGAAAAATACTTTCTTAAATGATTTTCTTCACTGATTTTCGTATTTTCTTCTGTGATCGCAAGCACAATCAAATCTTCTTCTGTTTCAATAGGAGATTTTCCATAAGAAAATACACGTGTCTTTTCCTTCTCTTCCTTATCTTGTACTTTATCCCCTTCTCCTATCCACAAAATGGTTGTAGGGGTCTTTTCCTTCTCTATCCATAATCTTTCATCCGTGTTTTCTTGCGCATTAGGTAAAATGGAAAGGGTTACTTCATATCCAATTTGTTCTAATCGTTGGCATATTCTTATAGCTAACTGTTGGTTGATTGGATTCGACCTTACTTCTATTTGTTTCATAGACACCTCCAGAAAAGAAAAAAAGATGGTACAAAGGAGCACAAATGTGCGGTACCATCCTTTTTATTTCTTGATTTTGATAACGGGCGTACCCGGACCGGATTGGGGTCACATGAGAAAGTAGATAAATAGATTCACTTCTTAGTTTCCACCAACCACTAAGTCTCTAGTAAGGTCCTCTATTATTGGTTTTCTCTTCGTTTTGACTCTTTTATTATATCTCATATTCTATTTATTTTTCAATAGTTTTCTTTCTTTTATATTGCTTCCACAATCAGTTTAATTGCTGTCCGTTCTTCTCCATCGATGACAATATCCGTAAAAGCCGGAGTACAGACGAGATTTTTTCCTGAAGGAGCGACAAATCCTCTCGCAATGGCTATCGCTTTAATGGCTTGATTCAATGCTCCCGCTCCGACAGCCTGAATCTCGACACTTCCTTTTTCTCGGAATACGTTGGCTAACGCACCCGCTACACTATTTGGATTCGATTTTGTTGAAACTTTTAATGTTTCCATATTTTGTCACTTTCCTTTCTATACTAAAAGTATATGTGGAAGTGAAAAAAAAAGACGTCGAAACGTCTTTTCATTATAATTCTTCTACATCTGCTGGTTTGGTTTCTTCTTGTACTTTTACTTCTGGAACTGGTTCCACAACTGGTGGAGGGGTAATTTCTGAAGCAGGTACTTCTGGACTTGCTCCTCCGTATGGTTCATGATGTTCCTCTACTGCTGGCATATTTTGTGTTGCCTCTAGTGGATCATTTCCTCCATAAATCGTTACTGGTTTCTCTTCTTGTGGTTCTGTGTTCGTCGTTGGATCATCTCCACCATAGACAGATACCATCGTCTGATCTAAATTTGGTTTTTCCGTTGCAGGTGTCTCTTCTGGTACTGGTGCAGCTGGAATCGATTCTGTAGAAGCAACTTCTGGAACTACACTTGGAACTTCTTCTTGCACTTGTGGAATCTCTTGTGCATCAGTGGTTGGTTCTACTGTTGGAATGGCATCTGAAGGAGTCTCAACTGGGGCTGTTTCTACTGGAACAACTGGTGTAGCAACCTCAGGTGTTTCAGTAGCAATCGGTGCAACCTCTGGCGCTTCTGGTGCAGAATTTCCCTCACTTGATACCGTTAAGTCAGCAACCGTTGGCTCTTGTGCTGTTTCCATTGGTGCCACTTCTGGACTAGCCTCTGGAGTTGCACTCACTTCAGCTGGTGCAGGTGCCTCTGGCGTAGGATTCGTAGGTGCTGCCTCTTTCTTTTTTGATTTTTTGCTTCCAACAATAAATAAAACAACTGCGATAATTAATAAGATTACTCCACCGGTAATCAAAAGTCCTGGTATTGTTGTAAACCAATCTAGACTTAATGCTAAAATCATATTTCCATCTCCCTTATTTTATTCTACTTCTATGATAGCAAAAAAAAATGAGAAATGCAATTATTTTTGAAAGTTTTGTTTTTTTATGTCTAAAGTTGCTTTCTCCATGACTAAAATTGCCTTTTCCATTCTTCTTTATATAAAATATCTAAATCGACGGCTCCATCAATTCCTGATACTCTTCCATTACTGGTCATTTGCCACATGACATACTCTCCTTCATAAGAAGTATGATCTGTATAATGAGCTAACCATACGGGATATTCTTGATAGATCCAAAGTCTTTCTAAATAGTTTTTACTCGCATAAAACATGGAGTCATATCCTTGTTTCTCTATTTCTTCTAAAAACGTATTTGATATGTCATTTAAGTCATGAATACTTATTTCATAAGAACGAAAGAGATGATAACATTCCCAATCAAAGACGACCGGTAATTCTAATTCTTGTCCTTCCAACTGGGTAAGAACCCAATCGGCTTGTTTGATGGCTTCTTTCCTATTGGAAGCATACGAGTAATAATACACTCCTACTTTGATTCCATTTTCTTGTGCTTGTTTGATATTTTGAAGAAAGTAAGCATCGAGGGTCGAATCTTCATGGGGCGCTTTTTGCGTTCCAAGGCGAATCATCGCAAAAGTGACACCGCTTTCTTTGACTTTTTTCCAATCGATTTCAGCCTGCCATTTAGAAACATCTATCCCAACTTCCGTCTGTTCTGTCAAATAGGTCTTTTTGATATCTTCTAACTTTCTTGGATTCGAAGTGGAAGAAGAAGAATTATTTTTTTCTATTACTCTTAACGTAAATGGTTCCTTCGTTTCATTTCCACTGGAATCTATCGCATAATAAGTTAAAGGATAATCTCCTGTCTCGTTGAGGTTATAAGAGCCTTCAATCTTACAAACTGGTTTTTTATCATAATTATCTCCACATAGAACGGAATCTTCTATATTCTCACTTTCTCCTTTTACCTTGGTGTAAACACCTGAAATCCAAACGAGAGGAGGCGTTGTATCCACTACTTGGACAGAAAAAGTTTCTTTCCTCTTCTTTCCGTTTTCATCTTGATAAGTAAATGTAATTTTCTTTTCTCCTAGTTTTTCTGTATTTATCTCTTTATCTTCTAATTTTCCATTGTCAACTTCGACAAAATCGGATACTTTTGCCTTACTGTAAACTTCCACTTCTAGTGAATTTTTCCAATGAAACGTGGGTTCTATCCCTGTCTCTTTCTGTTCTTCTTTATACTGCATTTTATAGATTCCGAGAAAAACAGTTAGAATGGCCACGATTCCTATTATCATCGCTATTTTTTTCATATTTTCTCCCTACTCTACTTTATTTCATAGTATATCACAACATTCTTTTCTTTTTTTGAAAATTAAAG
Organism: uncultured Bacilli bacterium; assembly: GCA_947623825.1. Lineage (GTDB taxonomy): Bacteria > Bacillota_I > Bacilli_A > RF39 > UBA660 > Alloscybalousia. The sequence continues at coordinate 21,493 of CANQHQ010000014.1, read as the reverse complement.
AATTATAAAATGCTTACTTCTAAGTTTATCTTAATAATTAAGTAACATTTAAAACTTGGGTAGTGGAAAAGGTAATTGGAATTTGTTTTTCACTACCTTTTTATGCTAAAAACAATTGCAGTTAATATTATTTCATTTTCACATCAACTATTATAATATTATAATCTAATTTTCTAAACGTTGGTAGGTTTTCATCAAACTATCATAAAGTAAGATAAACAAAAAGGAGTCTTTCGACTCTTTTAGGTGGTCACTTTTTTCGTTTTTTACAATTTATAAAAATTTATCATAATTGATACACACGTATAGGTAAAATATTTTTTCTACTACTTATTTAATAACCAATCAACGATATTCGTTTTTGTTATTCCATCGTAATCGGTTTCCATATCCATATCATAAGTTATTAAATATTTTGGATAATGATCACCTGTTTTTTGTAATGATTTTAATTCTCTTTCCAATACTTTATCATCTCTAACTGTTAGTGCAACTTGAAAATATTTTAATCCATCTCTATTTTCAGCAACAAAATCTATCCCTAAATCATCCACTTTTCCGACATATACTTTGTATCCTCTTCTTAACAATTCTAGATAAACTATGTTTTCTAGTACATGACCCATGTCACTATCTGCTTTTTTGCCTAACAAATAACTTCTTAACCCTTGATCTACAACATAGTACTTATAATCTCTAGCAAGTAAGTTTTTACCTTTAACATCAAATCTTTCTGCTTTATATATCAAGAAACTTTCAACAAATGCAGATATATAGTTTTCAACAGTATGGTTACTTGTAGACATACCTTTGCTTGTTAATGTATCACTTATTTTTTTAGTTGATATTGGACTACCTATACTATCAAATATAAATTTTAGAACATTTTCTAAAAGCATTTTATCTGTTATATTATTTCTTGTTATTATATCTTTATAGACTATCGTACTAAATATTCCTTCTAGATATGTATCTAAACCATTGGGATCATCTTGAAGTATAGACATATTTCCCGGCATTCCACCATATTTCATATAATCTAAGAAATGCTCATAACGACTTTTATTGGAATTATTGAATGCACTTAAATATTCCTTAAATGATAATGGTAATAATTTTATCTCTACATATCTTCCTGATAATAATGTTGCAAGTTCTCCAGATAATAAATAGGCATTCGATCCAGTTATATACACATCAACGTTTTTCTTTATGTATAAACTATCTACCGCTTTTTGGAACATAGGAACATTTTGGACCTCATCTAAAAATACATAAAATTGTTTTTTGGAATCCAATTGTTTATTTACATAATCATAGAGTTCCTTATAACTTTCAAAATTATAATCCGCATCCTCAAGATTTATCTTTATTATTTGTTCCTCTTTTATTCCAATTTCTTTTAAATAATCTATAAATAATTCAAATAGTGTTGATTTTCCACATCTTCTTATTCCAGTAACAACTTTGATTAAATCCTTATCCTTAAACATTTGCAATTGTTTGAGATATTCTGTTCTTTCTATCATAGTTTTCACCTCTAATGTAGAGTATATATTAAAATCGCTATAAAGTCAAGTTTTGGAAATATTTTTCCAAAACTATTGTAATTTGGTATGTTTTGGAATCGGTTGCTTTTTGTCAGTTTTTTCCAATGAATCATGAAAATTTTTCCAAATTCCTTTTTCTTTTGGTGGATGAGTAAAAGTCAACTTCTCTTTAGTGATTGGGTGAAAAAAAGATAGTTGGTAACAACAGAGGGCAATCGTTTCGTTTTCAAGTGTTCCGTAACGTCCATCTCCATAGAGAGGATGATTTCTCGAAGCAAATTGAACCCGAATTTGGTGATGCCTTCCTGTTTTTAAATCGATTTTTACTAAACTGTAATTGTCCTTCTCTTCGATTACTTCATACTTTAGAATGGCTTCTTTTCCTTTTTCTTTTGTGGAAATTACTGTCTTTCCTGTTTCTAATTTTTCTAGATAATCTCTCCATTCGCCATTTTTTTCTTTTAAAATTCCATGAATAACCGCCAAATATTGTTTGTTCATCTGATGAAGTCGAATTTGTTCCGATAAACGGGAAGCGGCTTTACTTGTTTTGGCATATACCATCACACCACTCACTGGACGATCAAGTCGTTGGACCATTCCGACATAAGCGTTTCCCTTTTTATGATATTTTTCCTTGAGATATTCCTTTAGTAAAGAAAGTAAATCTAAATCCTTGGTACTATCACCTTGACTTAATAAATTGGCTGGTTTATATACGACTAATAGATGATTATCTTCATATAAAATTTCTATTTCATTTGCTTTCATCAAACACATACCTTCCTGTAATTCCACATGGAAGAATTAGATTGTTTTTTTTGATTGGAAGACCGATTTCTTCGGTTTCATAAGTTCCATGATAAGAAGAAAAATATAATTTAAACAAATTGTTCATTACTTCCGTACTGAGTCCTGCTGTATAGGAATTAATTAAAAAGAAGAGAGGATGATCACTCAAGAGTTCTAAACATAAACGAATTAATTCATCTAAATTTTTCTCAATATCCCAGACTTCTCCCCCGACTCCTCTTCCATAACTTGGTGGATCCATCACAATCGCATCATAATGATTTCCACGGCGGATTTCTCTTTTGACAAACTTTAATACGTCATCTACTAAGTAACGCACAGGAGCCTGTTCTAAACCGGACAAACGGACATTTTCTTTCGCCCAATCGACCATTCCTCTTGAAGAATCTACATGGGTGACACTGGCTCCTTGGGCTAGACAAGCAACGGTTGCGCCACCGGTATAGGCAAACAAATTTAATACTTTGATTGGTCGGTTTGCCTCTTTGATTTTTCCCATCATAAAGTCCCAGTTGACCGCTTGTTCAGGAAATAATCCCGTATGTTTAAATCCCATTTGTTTGATATGAAATGTTAAATTTTTGTAGGTAACATTCCATTCTTGTTTGACATTTCGTTTATTTTCCCAGCGCCCTCCTCCTTGATTGCTTCGATGATATACCGCATCAATCTCCGGATATTTTTCTAATAAATTCCCTTGATTCCAAACAATTTGGGGATCAGGTCTTAATAAATAAACCTCTTTCCAACGCTCTAGTTTCATTCCATTTGAACCATCGATGATTTCATAATCTTTCCATTCTGTCGCAAGTTTCATTGGGCTCACCCTTTCTTTAATCGTTCTTAGTTTATCATTTTTTTTACAAAAGAAAAAGAGGTTCTCTTCTCTTTCCTGCATATTTTTCTTTGTATGGCTCATTCTATAAAAAGGAGATGAAAAAAATGGAAGAACATTTTGAACTTTTAGAACATATCTATGAAGATAGTGAAATGGCTTGTTTTACCTTAAAAGAAGTAATAGAGGAACTCAAAGAAAAAGATAATAAAATTAAAAGACTCTTAGAAGATATTTATCAAGAATACAGTGTTTGGGAAAAAGAAAGTTTGAAAAAATTAAAAGAGAATCAACAAGAGACAAAAGAAACGAGTCGTATGGCAAAGAAAATGGCCAAAATGGGAATTCAAAAAGAAATAAAAAGCGATAATAGTGATTCTAGCATCGCCGATTTATTAATTCAAGGTATTTCTATGGGAAGTATCGATATGGAGAAAAAAATTAAGGCCTATCAGGAAGAAATTTCGAAAGAACAATTTCAATTTGCGGAAGATTTCTTGAAGTTTCAACAGAAAGCCATTCGTTCTCTCAAAGAATATTTATAAGAAATCGATTACATACTTCGTCTTTCTTTATTTCAATTTTAAACATTTTTCTAAAGATTGTTTTGGATACCGTCCTTGAATGGATTCCTTTAAGGCATATTTACTGAGTTCATAACCACTCACCCATTCCTCGATGCGTCCTTCTTTCAGGAACTCTTCTTGGACGATAGTTTCATATGGTTCTAAGGCTTGACAGGTTTCTTGGAGGGCTTCGTATTGTTTTTGATAGAGTTTCTGCATTTTTTCTTCATCAATATTTTCTACACAATTATATTCACTGATTTTGTCAAATCTCTGGTCGACTTGTATCAAACATCGATAAAGGTTTTGAAGAGTAACACGATTCGGAACAATTTCTAATAAACGTTGGTTGATAACGGACATATTTTCTTCGACATAGGATTGAAGAACGATATCTCTTCCTACTAAAGTGACTAACATTCTTGTGAATAAAAAGGATTGATAGTATTCCTCTGTTTCTACTACTTTTCTTTCCATGGGAGCGTATTCGGTGGTAATTAAGGTTGCGATTCCTTCCCGTAAAAAATGAAAGGGAGAAAACCCTGTTAAATGAGTTAATTCATGATATAATTCGTCGCTTTGAAGTGTATCCTCAATCTCGATATAGGATTGATTTCTATAAAATTTCCCTCCTGTAAATCCGGGAATATTTTGACTTGTTTCGATATTTAAGTTTTCGTAAAAAGCATTTAACTCGTCGTAGTTCGTGTAGGGATTTTCTTCTAAATACGTGTCTAGTGTAAGGATATAGTCATATTCTTTTTCACTGATATTTGGATTTTCTTGCAGTGTTTTGTGTAGAGTTTCTATCGCATTCTGTACCTCTTCTTCCGTCTTTTTTTCCGGATTGAAAGAATCAGTAGTAGAAAAACTTTCATACGATTCAATCGTTTCCTCTATCCACGTTTGATATCCAAGAAGCGGAGTCAACGCACTAAGAATGTATCCACAAATTCCAATCAAATGGGGATTTATTTTTTCTTTCACAGAAATCATTTTCAAACCTTGATAAATATTTTCTAATCGAAAATACATAGACATGTTGCAGTAAAGACAAATTCCTGTTTTAAAAAGACCAATCAGAAGATTACTATTTTTTAGAAATAAAAGGAAAGGAAGTACCAAAAGGAGTCCTTCTATGAAGATACTTTTTCGTCTTTCTCTTTGTGCCCATGTTTTTATTTTTTGATTTAATTTTTGATTGTTCTTGACGTCTTCTTTTGTATGGTAGACTATTTCAATTTCTCGATTTTCTTCTTGATATTCCTGAATGATTCCTAAGTGACTCGGTTCTACCCTTTTCTTACTTTTGATGGATTCGTAATGATATTTCTTTTGATTTTTTCTCGTTGTTTTTGTTTCTAGAATTCCTAACATACGAGGAAATATTTTCTCAGTATCTTCACAGATGATATCTAATCTTGTTATTTTATTCATAGAGTTTCCTCGTCTTTCTTTTTACAATTTTCTTTTTTATTCTATCATATTCTCATAAAAAAAGAATTTAGTTTTGAAGAGAACTTTCCTCCTCTTTTCTAAATTCCTTTTTCTTGTCTTTCTTTCCATTTCTCAATGAATTCTTTTTCCATTTGCGCACAAACTTCTTTATCCATGGCTTCCATTTCATCATATGGGTAAGGAATATTCAATTTATGATATTTTTCTTTTCCCATCGTATGATAAGGAAGAAACTCAATTCGTTCTATATTTTTTATGGTACGAAGGTAATCGAGTAGTCCATCTTGATATTCTTTGTTATCCATTAATCCGGGAACGATGACCTGTCTTATCCAAACTTTTTTCCCACTTCGATTTAATGCATCTATAAATTTTAAAGATTCCTCCATCGGTTGCCCGGTTAGGTCTTGATACTTTTCTTTTTCGATATGTTTGATATCTAACAATACAAGGTCGACGTAAGAAAGCAGTTCCTCATACTTTCCTACTCCTACTCCAGCGGTATCAAGCGCAATATGGATATTTTCTTCTTTCAAAAGTTTACATACTTCGATTAAGAAATCGACTTGAAGGAGTGGTTCTCCACCCGAGAAAGTCACTCCTCCTTGATTTCTTTTAAAGTAAGGCTTATTTCGAACAATTCGATCGACGAGTTCTTCCGGAGTATAATTGGGTTCTTTTTTTACCCACATTTCCGGATTGTGGCAATATTTACAACGTAACCTGCATCCAGAAAAGAAGACGACGGTACGAATTCCTGGACCATCTACTAGCCCAAAACTTTCAATCGAATCGATGCTTCCTTTCATTATAAACTCTCGTGGAACGTTCTAGAGATAACTTCTTCTTGTTGTTTTCTTGTCAAACGATTGAAGCGAACTGCATATCCAGAAACACGAATCGTTAAAAGTGGATATTTTTCCGGATCATTCATGGCTTCAATGAGGGTTTCTCTATTTAATACGTTCACGTTTAGATGATGGGCTCCTTGTACAAAGTATCCATCTAGTAAAGAAACTAGGTTTTCGATTTGCTCTTCTTTTGAATGTCCAAGAGAATTTGGCACAATCGAGAAGGTATTACTAATTCCATCACGACAGCATCCAGCATAATCTAGTTTTGCCACCGAATTCAAACTTGCCACTGCACCACTGGAATCTCTTCCATGCATTGGGTTTGCCCCTGGTGCGAAAGGTACTCCGGCTTTTCTTCCGTCTGGTGTTGCCCCTGTTTTTGAACCGTATACAACGTTCGAAGTAATGGTTAACACAGAAAGGGTTGGATGAGCTCCTCGATAGCACGTATGTTTTGACAACTCACTGTAAACTTTTTCCAATAATTCTTTCGCGATATTGTCTACTCGGTCGTCATCATTTCCATATTTAGGGAAGTCTCCTTCGATGACGAAATCAATCGCAATTCCCTCTTCATTCCGAACTGGTTTTACTTTTGCGTACTTAATAGCAGATAAAGAATCTACCGCTACAGATAGTCCAGCCACTCCGTAAGCCATTAGACGATTGACATTAGTATCATGTAAAGCCATTTGTCCAGCCTCATATGCATATTTGTCATGCATATAGTGAATGATGTTCATCGCATTCGAATAAATTTCTGCTACTTTTTCAATCATTCTCCAGTAGGTTGCTTTTACTTTTTCATAATCTAAGACTTCATCTGTCATCTTTTCAAATCCTGGAATGACTAATTGGTCTTTAACTTCATCTACTCCTCCATTGATGGAATATAGAAGGGCTTTCGCCAAGTTGCATCTTGCTCCGAAGAATTGCATATCTTTTCCTTCTCGCATAGCAGATACACAACAAGCAATGGCATAGTCATCTCCATAAATTGGACGCATTACATCATCGTTTTCATATTGAATTGCATCCGTTTGAATCGACATTTTCGCGCAATATTTTTTGAATGTTTCTGGTAATTTCTGACTCCATAATACGGTCATGTTTGGTTCTGGTGCAGGATCCAAATTCGTCAAGGTATGAAGAATACGGAAACTTGTCTTCGTTACCATCGATTTTCCTTCTTGATCCGTAATTCCTGCCATTGAACAAGTAACCCAAGTTGGATCTCCAGAGAACAATTCATCATAATCTGGGGTTCTTAAATGACGGGCAATTCTTAATTTAATTACAAATTGATCGATTAATTCCTGTACTTGCGTTTCATCTAAGAGTCCTTTTTGTAAATCTCTTTCAAAATAAATATCTAAGAAAGCATCGACTCTTCCTAAACTCATGGCTGCGCCATTATTTTCTTTAATAGCAGCAAGATAACCAAAATATAGCCATTGAACGGCTTCTTTGGCATCCTTGGCTGGATTAGAAATATCATATCCATACTTCGCAGCCATTTTTTTGATTTCGTCTAAAGCCCGATACTGCATAGAGACATCTTCTCTTAATTGAATCAAATCATTGGTCATTGGTCCTGTTAATTTGTCCCAATCTTTTTTCTTTTCGGCCATAAGGAAGTCAATTCCATAAAGGGCAATTCGACGATAGTCTCCAATGATTCGTCCTCTTCCATAGGCATCTGGAAGCCCCGTTAGTAATCCGACATGTCGAGCAACACGAATATCTTCCGTGTAGGCATCGAATACTCCTTGGTTATGTGTTTTTCTAAATTCGTTAAAGTACTTATCTACCGTTGGATTTAATTTGTATCCGTAGGCATCTAACTCTTGATACACCATACGAATTCCACCATATGGGTTCACAATTCGTTTTAAAGGTGCATCCGTTTGTAGACCAACGATTACTTCGTTTTCTTTGTCAATGTATCCTGCTTCGTAAGCATTGATTCCTGACATATGGTCCACATCAATATCTAGTACATGTTTTTTTAGTTCTTCTTTCAATAGTTCTGAACAACGATCCCAAACTTTTTTTGTTTTTTCTGTCGGTCCCTGTAGAAAACTTTCGTCTTGATCATACGCTTTGTAATTTTTTTGAATAAAATCACGCACATTGATTTCTTGACACCAAGTTCCTTCTTGGAACCCATTCCATTCTTCTCTCATTTTATTCCTCCTTATCTTCTCTTTCATTATATCATTTTTCCTATTAGGATACCAAAAAAGGCGATGATTTGACAGTCAATTTTTTCGCCTTTTTTCTCGTTTATTTTTCTTCTTCTACTCCATATAGAATCGAATCCCATTTTTTTCTTTTTTGTTTGTAGTAGTTTTCCGGATAAAAACTCGTTATATCGTGAACTTCTTCTAACCAAGTTCCGTGTGTTGTCAAGTAAGTAGAAAGGTTTTCACGCGAAGAATATCCACGGTACGCAAGAAGAGAGCGCATTCCCATTAAATCATTGAGCGTTCTTTCCAAAAGAGGATTGGTAAATTCATCATAAAAGACATGTACTCGTGGCGTTTTTCCTGTTTTCTTTTTTTGTTGTTGAAAGAGAGCAATCACCATTGATAAATCAATGGATTGTAATTGAACAAACTTTTCAAAATCCGTACCGAAAAGGGCTTCCTCGGTAGTTACTTTATCACTTATTTTCCAATTTGTAAGTGTTTCCTTTTCTGTTTCATATAAATTACCTTTCTCCAATAATTTATAACAGAGATATTCTCTACTGATCCAGGATTCTATCATTCCCCGATTGAGTCCCGTTGGAATCGAATCGATGAGTCCTTGTAGACGGAAATGATCACTCAAATCTAGAACAAAATCGTGAAATCCATGTTCTTCTTTTACCCATTCTTTTATTTTCTTTAATTCTGGTTCTTCTAGACAAAAATATAAGTGATTATTGGTAGAGCTATTTTCTAATTCGTATTTTATCAATTTGAGATGATCCATGTTTTCTCTCCTTCTGTTCTTTGATACTTATTTTCTTTTTTAATGAGATGATTCTTTTTTATTGTCATTCTTACTTCTACTCATCAAATATCTTGTTTGTGTTTCTTCTTCGACTTGAAATCCTAATTTGTGATACAATTTTAACGCGCGTACATTTTCCTTATAAACCCATAAAATTATCTTTGGATAAGACTCGATTAAATTCTGAATGATGGTCGTTCCTATGTTTTTTCCCCGGTATTCTTTTTCTAGATAAATTTCATCCAATAAAGCGGCATCTTCTTTGGGTTCTACTAACAGACAACCAATTTTTTTATGAGATGTCGTAATGATTTGATAATTTGGAATTTGTTTCGGAAGTGTTTCTTTCACATATTTTTCAATTTTTTCTTTTTCCTTTTGGTCTAAGTCTTGTGCGTATTCTAAGATACTTTCTAGTTTTTCTTTTTGTATACGTTCTAAATCTTCTTCTGTCGCAGGTTGTAATTGATAGTCTATTTTTTTCATCTTTTTTTTCCTATCTCTTCCCTTTCCTATTTTTTTCTAGGAAATGTACTTTCTCTCACATAAAATTCTTTTTTTATTATCCATCTGCAAGGTTCTTGTTTCTTTGATAACAGAATTCTTATTCTTCGACAGGTATCTTCGATATCACTTCTTTATGTTTCTCACTGCCTAAGTATGTTGCATCTAGAGGTGGCTCTGTCTTTAAATATGTATATTTAAATGTCAATATTTTCTTTACTGATTCGTTGATTCTATCTTCTGAAATATTCTTTTTAATACACGCAATGGCATTTTTACTACTATCTGGCATCAATAATAAATCTACTCCTGCATCGATAGCCATGGTGTAAATTTCTTCATAAGAATATTCTTTGGTTAGGGCTCCCATATTCAAGGCATCGGTAATTACAAGTCCCTGATATCCCATGTCTTCTTTTAGGATATTCGTAATGATTTTTTTTGATAAAGATGCTGGAGTATTGTCTCCGGTAATATTTGGTAATGCAATATGTCCTATCATAATGATTTTCGCTTGATTTTTGATTGCACTGGTAAATGGTTTCAATTCTTTCTCTTTTAACTCGTCGTACGTTTTATAGATGATAGGCAAATCATAGTGAGAGTCGACATCGGTATCTCCGTGACCAGGAAAATGTTTATAGGTGGCAATGACTCCCTCGTCTTCTAATCCGTTTGCCAAACGATTCGCCATTTTGGAAACCGTATCCTCGTCTTCTCCAAAACTTCTTTTTCCTATTACGGTATTATTCGGATTTGAATAAATATCTACGACGGGAGCATTTACGACATTTACTCCGATGGTTTTCAATTCCTCTGCCATAACTTTTCCTACTTCATAGGCCAATTCTTCATCCTTGGTTTTTCCTAAATCGTACATAGCAGGTAGACTGGTCGGTTTCGTATCTTCTAAATATTGTAGTCGTTGAACTGAGCCTCCTTCTTGATCAATACTAATCATTAGAGGAATCGCACTATTTGCCTGTAAATCTTCGACAAATTGTTTGGTTTTTTCGTAGGTTGTAATATTGGGCTTCGTTAAAATAAATCCACCAAAGTTATTGGTCTGTAATAGATTTTTTAAATTGTCATCTACTACATCGTTCGAGTAATAAACGACCAACATTTGCGCTATTTTTTGTTCTAGTGTCATTTGATTCATTTGATATTCTACTTTTTCTTCTATGCTCATGTCTTCAAAACTTACTTTTTCATTTTTTCTAAATACAAAAAAGCTAACACCTGCCATTACCACGAGAATAATTAATAATAAAATTCCTATTTTCTTTTTCATTACTTTCTCCACCTTTTCTTTCTATCGAAGTCTATACTACTATTTTTTATGATAGATCTCCATTGACAAAGTTTTACTTGTCTACCACGATTATAGCATGTTTTTAGCCATTTAAAAACTCGAACTGTAAAAAGTCGAGTTTGGGATGCATCTAGCGTCTGTGCAACCACTTATTTATTTTTTGTCACGATTTGATATTCATCGAAATAAATCGTATTTTCCACTTTTTCAAATGTTTCCACTTTTATATTTCTTTTATCTAAATAGTTACATATGATAGGCAACGTTTCTTTCTTAAATCGTTCAAAGCCTTTTTGCGTAAAATAAGATTGATTTTCCTTCCTATATGTTGGTGGTTTGGGTAACTAAGTAAATTCTTCTAAAGAAAGAAGAGATAACCAAATATCTTTATTTACTGCCTTCTTTAATTCATTATATATTCCTTGATTATTGTATGTTACACGATAAAATATTTCCACTTTTCTCTACCTCTCCTTCGTAATCCTATTTCTCTTTGTGTCAGTCTGTTTTTCCAAATGGATGTATATCCGTTTCCGTTATAAATATTATACAAGAAAAGAAAGCATATTAAAACTCGAACTGTTCAAGAAAGTGGATAGTTCGAGTTTCCTATCAATCTGGTGTGAGAAAGGAGACTTGAACTCCCACAGTCATATGACCACTACCACCTCAAAGTAGCGCGTCTACCATTCCGCCATTCTCACAAAGTACGTTATTATTATAACGAAAAAAAGAAAAAAAGAAAAGAACTAAAATGATTTTTGTTCTTTTTCTGGATTACACTACGATTTTTAATACTTCTCCAACCGCTAATAAGTCACTCGTTAAAGCATTCCATTTTTTAATATCGGCCACGGTCGTATCGTATTTTCTAGCGATCGAATACAATGTATCTCCTCTTTGAACCGTATAAGTTACATAATTTTCATTTCCTGTTTTAGGAATTTTTAAAACATCTCCGATTTGTAGTGTATCACTCGTTAACTGATTGTATTCTTTGATGACATCTACGGTCGTACCAAACTTTCGAGCGATGCCATAAAGGGTATCCCCTGATATGTTTTTTATGTAGTATTCGAAAAGAAGTTGTGTCAAGGATTTACTAATGATATTTTTTCTACCAACGAATTAGGATTCTCTAATCATTCAATCTTCTTTCTATCATTGTCCTCTCATCTTTCTAAGTGTATTATTTTTTTCCAACAGTCCACTCATTTACAAAAATGAAAGACGGATTAAAATCATTTTCGTCTTCTAATATATAGAGGAAACTGAATTTCTCTATTGTCGACAAGGAATTTTAAAGTAGTTACCTTGTTATCCAGATCATAATAATAAGTAAAATCATCAATATTTGATAAATAAAAATCCATACAAGTATCTATGTCAAAATCCGCTTCGATATCTTCGTTTCCTACCATGCTTATAAATACATCTTTTTCCTTTGTAAGACTTGCGAGGAATGATTGATTCACTGCTTGCGTTTTGATACACTGGACGGTTGGAAACGCAGAATTTATAAAAGGACAAGTATAAAATTCTACCTCTTCATTCTCAAATATTAGATAAGTTCGATAGAAAGTTAAATAACAGATTTCCCTTACCTTTGTGGCATACAAACGTCCATTGACAAACAGGTCCCCGTTCTTTTTTAGAAGCAAAAAATCTTCAAAAGGAGGAATACATTTCATTTGTTTGATTGAACTCATTTTTAATTTAGAAAAGAATTCTTTTGGCAACAGTGTTTTCAATTTTCGAAGTTTTTCTTCTTCTGATAAGTTTTCTTGATCCAGTACTTCTCGTATTTTTCTTCCATCATACTTGGGTGTATTTTCTTTTTTCTTTTCTTTATAAATGAATTGTTTTTGGTTATTGATGAAACCAACTATTTCTTTTTTTTCTTTTATCATTTTATCTAGATAAATATGAATGGTAAGGTGATTTTTAAATATCCCATCCTTTTCCACTGGAATACCCTCATCATTCTCCCACTTTGTATGCATTCCTAATTCATCCATATAAAATTCTTCATATCGATTGTCTATGTGGTAGATTCTAAGAATCGACAAACCAGTCTTCACAGTAAAATCTTTGAATTGACTGTAATCTTCATTTACTAAAATATCTTGATATTCTTTTATAAATTCTTTTATATTTGTCTCTCTTCGTTTTAGTAAATCTTCTCCTGTTTCTAGTGAAGCATGAAAATAATCACTGATTACTCTTTTATTTCTAACTATTATTTCTTCCATTTTCATCACCTATTTTATTGATTCATCTATATTTTAGTATCTTTTTCAAATAAGTAGATTCTATCACTTTCTTCGCCACTCAATTCTTGTTTTTCTTCTTCCGACATCCCATCTTCATAATAAGGGTCCCAAACATCATGAACAAACTGGTAGTAGATATTTTTATCATCATCATAGTCTACGTAGGCTACGTTGACGATGATTCTTAAATCGTAATCGTTAAGCATATCATCCCATTTTTCATATTCGAATTTCGCATATTCACCCGCGTCGTAACAATCTCTCCCAAACAGATCTGTTCCTTGCACACCATAGATATCAAAATAAAAATAACGATACTTATCTTTTACAAGATATTGTAACTTTAAACCTGTTTTTTGATAAAATTCTTGAATGATTTTGGGATGACAATTTTTAAAATAATAATCATATGTTTTTAAAAATTGTTTTATCTCTTCACTATAAATAAACTCATAGAGATTGTAGGAATCCCTGTAATGGGGAGAATCTTTCTTTGAATTATAAAATTTATATCCTTTTAATCCTGTTTTTCTTTTAAATTCAGCTGGGTTTCCTACGAATAAAGTATCTACATATAAAAAGTTATTTTTACTGATAGTTGGATGAATGCCCAATCGTTTGGATGTTTTTATATTTTCTAGGATTTCTCTAGGATCTTTAAAGATTTCATCATGTTCAAAAACAGGAACCCGTTTTAACGTATTTTCAACCATTTGGAAATTACTGGGATATGCATCATAACTGAGATACTTTCCTTTTCCTACCATTTTATATTCTTCTTTACTTAAACCAAAGAAATAAAAATAGGGAGATTTTTTACTACTTATATACAAATCTTTTACTTCTTTTTCATAGTTATGTAGTAGATAACGATAGTTTAAATACGTACCCAATTTACTATTTTCTATTTGATTCTTTTTAAAATATTTTTCTATTTTAGAAAAATCCAAAGTGTCTACTAATTCTTGAATCTTTGTGTCATGAATTTCCTTTAAAACCTTTTTGGGAACACCCATTTCATACGGACTACCTTTGTATCTTCGCGTACAAATAAACTCTTCTAATTCTTGAAGCGCACCCTCTATATTCATATTTGAAGTGTAACCTCATACTCATCTTTATTTAATTTTTTTAGACTGCCATTTAGAAATGCGAATCCACTTAAAAAATCAATTACTCTTCTTCGCGTTTTGATATCACATTTTTCTAAATTGACAATCCAATCGTTTTCTAAATGATTTTTTAGTTGTTCCATATCTTCATATTTTTCGATTACTACTTTCATTTTTCTCCACTCCTTTATTTAAAATATCATTTTTAATAGCGTTTTTTCTTTTTTCCAAAATATCATTTATGACAACTAAAGCATCTTTCAGTTCCATCTTTTTTTGTAGAAACTTTTTAGGACGATTTTTTTCACAAAAATTTTCCAAATAATTCTTGGCCATAAAATCATCCCAATTCGTAAAACTATCTAACCACTCCTTATAATTTTGAACTAATAAATGATAGTAGTCCTCTGCATGTTGATTGATATCCATCGATTCGATTTTCTGGTTTGGATGATAATAATTATAGATACAAACTAGAAATACATAAATACTATCATCGATTTCTTCTTGGTTATTGATATCTATTTTTTCTTTACACCACAAAGACTTCTTCGTATTTAAACTTTTATTTTTATCTCTGTTGTATGGGATTGGTAAAAAGTTTCCAAGATCATAACAAGACCGAATTGTTTTTTCGACTAATTCTTTTAAACCATCCTTCTCTTTGATATAGTCTTCCATTTCTTTTTGATTTTTGATTCCATAAGTACGAAACAAGATATGAGGACTTATCATGGTATCCCCACGAATCACATAATTTTTCCCACTTGATACTAATTCCCATTTGTGTAGTTCTTGAAATTGTTTTTGTAAAACATCATTTTCATACAAGTTTTTATAAGCAAATTTATAACTAAGAACACTATTTTTTGAAACATCGATATCGATATGATTGATTGGGCCAAATTCTTTATAGTAATAAAATTTGGTAATTATATTTCCTTTTTGGGGATAATGTGAGGTTGAAAATTCCGCAAAAGATTTATCGATTAAAAAATAATCTTGGGATAATAAATTTTCAAGACTACCCTTGTTGAGAAAATCTAAAAATTCTTTCATGAATCCTTCTAAAGAAAAGTTATCCACTCCATAACTGGATAATTGTATCTTCTTACTTGCTTCTTCCAAACTTTTTTCACAACTTATGTTCTTATCAAATAAAGAATCAGGCCCATTATTTTTTATTAAGTTTTTTTGAAAGGTATACTTTCCATGATAAATGTGGATATTTCCAGAATTCAAATCTATATCTTGCGTATAGAAACAAATACGAAAAGTCATTTCATTATAAACACCATCTAGCCAAATAAAGTCATATTGGTAATCCCCTTTTCCATAACCTGATTGATTATCGGAAACTCCTTTACTAGAAAGGTGAATATCTTTATATTGCTTTTCTATTTCATCGATGATTTTCATTTTATTCTTTTTATTTTTTTCAAAAATTTCTTTTCGAAAATCGATTACTTTATAGTCTTTTAATTCCATTCCGTCATCTCCATCGTATCCAATAATTTTTTGTCTATTTCTAATAATAAATATTTGAAATGGTTCTTTAAAATCGTCAGTAAATTCAGCGTATCATTTTTATTATGAATTTCTTTTTTATTTTTCATCGTTAGGTATCCATCATAAATATTTTTAAAATTTCGATTTAAATAATCTAAATATGTATCATGGTCAAAATATTTTATAATTTTTTTTACATCCGGTTTTGGTTTACTTAATTCTTTAAAAATATCAGATGTAATTTTTAAGTAAGTTAAATATTTGAAGTAATTGGTAGGTAAATGGTATAAGTAATCATTGATGATATTTCCATAATTATAATAAAATGGGTGGTTATATTGTTTTAATTTCTGAATGACATCATCAGATAAACCGATTTCTTGGTATACTTGTGCATTGTGTGCTTCTATTTCTTGAATTTGATCATTTAATAAGAAGTCATAAGAAATATGTTTGAGTTTTTCGTTGTTGGACGTTTGGCAAACTTTAATTATGGTACTTAGTGTTTCTACTGTGGGAGCGATGGTGTTTTTTCCATTCACAGCTTTCAGAATAGTTGGTTTCGAAATAGAGGGATTAAACATTTTACAAGCATTTAAAAATTCGGTTCTGTTCATTCCTAGTTCATGTAAAATATATTTTAATTTATATGATAGTTCACCGTTATTCATTTGTTTTCTCCTTTCACCCTAACTATACTTAACTATTTTCTCTTTGTAAATATATTTTTACTAAAAAAAAGAAAAGTAAAGTGCTTTTTACTTTTCCTAGATTTCTTTTTTTCCATTTCAGTATCAATAAGGCTGAAAATTCATCCGTAAACGAAAGATTCTTCTAATAGACATTTCTTTCTCTTACCCATAAAAATTGTATCCCCACTCACAACTGTATAAGTATCGTAATTTTCACTATTGGCAGGAAGAATAAGTACTTGACCAATTTGGAGTGTGTTGTCTACTAGATTGTTTTTTTTCTTGATGGCATCCACTGTCGTATTGTATCTTCTCGCTATCGCATAGAGGGTATCGCCTTTCTTGACTACGTAGGTAATTTCTTCATCAAAATTTTCATTTGGGATTTTTAATATTTGTCCTACTCGGATGGTATCGGTTGTCAAGGAATTGAGTTCTTTCAAAGCCGAAACAGTCGTATTGTATTTTCTTGCGATTGCATAGAGTGTATCCCCATTTTGGACTGTGTAAGTAAAGGTGTTAGTTCCTCCCGACTCTGTCTCACCGGTGACACAATCGTTGAGATTTCCATATAATGTGTTGATTAAATTCCATGTTTGGTTGGTTGTGGTTCCGGTTGTAGGTAGTTCATTCAGTAATTGAAATCGTTTGAGGGCAATTTCTGTTTCTAAATCAAATTGAGAATGAATGGGACCTGTGTAATATAAAAGTGCCTTCAATTTTGTTTGTAATTCTTTTACTTTTTCTCCTTCGGATCCATAACTCAAAAGTGGTTCAAGCGAAATGGGTGCTACTGCGGGTTCGGTATAGTCTAATAATCGGTTCCATGTTTCTTGATTCACTACTCCCGTTACCTCTAAATTGTATTTTTCTTGAAATGCTTCGACTCCCTGTTTCGTCGCTAGGCCAAAACTTCCTGTAATCATTGGATTGTAAAATCCTAAAATCTTCAATTTTTCTTGAAGAATCTTTACATCTTCTCCGGTATCTCCCTGTTGTAATTGTTGAAATTCCATTTTCATCACCTATTCAATTCTATTCATTTCTAAGATGGATATTATATATAATGTAGAGAGGTGGAATATGGCAAAAGGTTCTTTGGTTGTCGATGTTTACAGTGGAAGTATCGCCAACCCAATTCGAAATGCGACGGTTCAAATCTTTCAAAACGGAAAGGAAATCGATACAAAATTCACAGATGAAAATGGAAAAACAGAGGCTTTTCTTTTGGATACCGTCGATCAGAGTTACTCTCAAGAAAATCAAAAAGAAACAAGGCCTTATGAGACGTATGATATCAAGGTCTCAGCACTAGGTCTTACTGATACGATCGTGGAAGGGGTCCCTATCTTTGATGGTGTTACATCGATGCAGTCTATTTACATGACAACGGTCGATGAAAATGAGAAAGAGGATATTACGGAACTTCCTCCTAATACACTTTGGGGAGACTATCCTCCCTATTTATCTCAAACAGCGGAAGGGGGAGCCAATACTCCGGCGCCGATTCTCTTACCTAGAGTTTTCGTTCCGGAAAATATTATTGTTCACGATGGAGTTCCTAGTAATACGAATGCCCCTAATTATACCGTACCGTTTGTAGATTATATTAAGAATGTTGCCAGTAGTGAAATTTATAGTACTTGGCCAGAAGAGACCATTCGAGCGAATATACTGGCAATTATTTCATTTACCTTAAATCGAATTTATACAGAATGGTATCGTACAAAAGGATATGATTTTACCATTACTTCTACTACTTCCTATGATCAAAAATATACGCGAAATGGAACCATCTATGAACCTATTTCGCGAATTGTCGACGAAATCTTTACTGAATACATTCGAAAGGGAATTCGTATCGAACCTCTTCTTGCGCCCTATCGCGATGAAACATCCGAAGAAGGAGTACTCAGTCAATGGGGTTCGAAAGAATTAGGTGACAAAGGATATCGCGCTCTTGATATTTTACGATATTACTATGGCGAAGATGTCAACTTATTCGAGGCAGAAATTACGCAATCCTATCCTTATTCCTTCACGACGACACTCAAGGAAGGAGACTGCAGTAACGATGTGTACCTTCTTCAAAATGCCTTGAATTATATTCGTGGAAGTTATCCTGGTATTCCCATGATCGAGAATCCGGATGGTTCCTTTGATTCGCAAACCGAAAGGGCTGTCCGTACCTTCCAAACGATTTTTTCTCTTTCTCCTACTGGGGAAGTCAACTATCAAACTTGGTACAAAATTTCCTATCTTCTTACGGCAGTCAGTCAAATGACTCAAAGTGTGTATAATTAGTTTCCAATGGAAAGAGTCAGGATTGATTCCCGACTCTTTTTTATTTTCATCTCGATTTTCTATTCCGCAATGATGATTTCTTCCCCATCTTCAGGAATTTTCACATTTTTTATGTTTCGTTTCTTTAATTCCTCTCTCGTTGTATCTTCTAAATGACTCACTATCAACTGGCAGTTTGGATTTTGTTCCGTCAATTGGATTATATTGTCAATTCCCATATGTTTTGTATTTCCTTGTTTCAACATACAGTCACAAAATAAATAGGAACATTCTTGCGCCATTTTCTCGACTGCTGGACATAAGCATGTATCACCGGTAAATCCTACTTTTTTCTTTCCAACTTGAAAGAGGTATCCATAGGCTGGTTTTAATGTACCATGATCTACTAACATTTTTTCTACTTCGTACTCATGAATTCGAAATTTTTGCGTATGATGATATTCTAACGAAAGAGATTCCATAATTTCTGTATCCGTATTGGGAAAAGCGAGTGTTACTAATTTTCTATTTTTTTCTTCTCCCTCTTCACTACAATAAATATGAACTTCTTTATCCTCATTTTTCGATTTGATTAATAAGTAAAATGGAATATCAAAGTAATGATCTCCATGAAAATGCGTAATCAATACATGATGAATCTGTTTCGGATGAACGTTCCATCGAAATAAATTTTTACACATTCCATTGGGAATATCTACTAAAATGTCTTCATCAATTTTGTAAGAAGCACTTTGATAAGAAGTCCACATGCTTCCACTACCAATCACTTTTACTTTCATTTTTTTCCTCCTATTTTTTTCTTTTATTTCTTTATTCTATTTTACACTTTTTTCAACTGTCCTAATACTTTTTGTTTTACACTCTTTTGTTTTTCTCTGTCAATTACATAGTGGTCTGATTCCTCAATCCATTCATCGATATATGGTATTTCTGGTATCGGTTTTCTTTTATTTACTAAGGTAGTAGCGCATGTTCTCATATTTTCTAACGTAGTAAGTTGTTTCGATAACGATTGATACTTTCTTTTTGATACTTTTTGAATTTCTTTAAAATAGATTAGATAAAAAAACGATAATAGTAAAGAAAGCCGATCCGTATTTTCTGATAAGACTACAGACTCATTTTTTCTAAAATCGACGAGAAATCTTTTTAAAAGTAATGAGACATAGGGAGAACTGATCCCCTTATAGGAACATCCATCGATATCACAATATTTCACATTTCCATTTTGATCTATTAAAATGTTATCAAAGGATAAGTCTTGACAAAGAATCTTTTCTTTATGAATTTCTCTCAAAATCAAACTTGTTTTTTTGACAGCGGTCAAGAAATCTTGACATTCTAAATATCTAGTAGAAGTAAAATAATCAAAGAAATTGATTGCGTCTTTCCAATAATCTAACGTGTATCCTTTTAAGTGATCATTTTCTACAATCAAAGATTTTGGTAACAACACCCCTTGAATCGATAATCCTTCCATTTCCAGAAGTTTTCTATACATGATTTTTTCCTCTTCTTCGGAAAGATCACAAAGGATTTTGATACAGGTGTTTCCATCTATGTACATTCTACTTTTGGTTCCATTGTTTTTCATTCTTTTTAGGAATACCCAATCTATATCGTTCCATTCTATTTTTTCCATTTTTTAACACTTTCCATCTATTATATTTTTTACAAAAAGAACAACCTCTTTTTTCTCTTCAAAATTTTGGATGCTTGATATTGCGGTAAAATAATTTCTTTTCCTTACCACTCGTCATTGAATTTATGCTTGCTATTCTATCATATTTTTTGTCATTTTAAAACTCGAATTGTAAAAATCCGAGTTTCTATCTATCTGATTTTCTAAAGAAAAAAGTACAACAATTTTATAAATTCATAGTTAATGTTTCACTTGTTGTTTTAAAATTATTTTTTTCATATAAACTTTTGGCTTTCCTATTATTACTCCATACGTTTACTTCTATTTTATGGGCATTTTTGGATATAGCCCACTTCTTAAAATATTCTATTAAAGATGTAGCAATTTTCTTATTACGATAATTATTATCAATGTATAATGCATCTAATTTGGCGATTATGTATTTATATGTATCATCAGTTGGTTTAATAATTCCATATAAATAGCCTACAACTTGATCATTTTCTTCGGCAACAATAATCAATTTATTAGAATCTTCAATATAATTTTCATACATATTAGTGACAATAAAATTTTCATCAATTCCTGAATCGTATTGTCTTTCGTCTCTTATTAAAAGTGTTAAAAATTTATTTAATATTTTTACATCATCATAGTCTGCTTTTCTAATTGTCATTTGTATACCTCCTACCAATAAATAGTTATATTGTCTTTGGCAATATGCAGGTGTGTTTTTCTAAATGGATATGTATATTCATTTCAACTATAAAAATTGTAGCATAAACTAAAACATTTTAAAACTCGAACTACAAAAGTCCGAGTTTTAGTATCCATCTGGTGCCTGAGGTGGGACTTGAACCCACACGGTATTGCTACCAAAGGATTTTGAGTCCTTCACGTCTACCATTCCATCACTCAGGCATTTGTTTTTTTAAATCATTTCGATTATAACAAGAAAAAAAAAGAAAGTAAAGTTTTTTCTTTCTTTTGACAGGATAAACGCATGAAATTTTAAATCATGTGTTTTTTTTGATATAATAAAAAAGAATATAAAGGTTGGTGAAGT
>CANQHQ010000013.1 GCA_947623825.1 uncultured Bacilli bacterium | reverse complement strand
AAAAATCTCTCAATTCCTTATAAACAAAGGGATTGGGAGATTTTACTCTTTCAAAACTGATAAATTCAAGATTATATATTCTATTCTACCATATTTCTAGAAGATTTCAACTATTTTTCTCGAACTTTTTCTACTTTTTCTTTTTCTTGCTTCTCTAATAAAAAATAACGACACTCATAAGCACAATAATTTTTAATATAAGAATCTAATTTTGTAATATCATTCCATGGTTTACATTTTGGATTCTTTTTTTGATAAAATCCTTTTAAACGTAACTTTTCATAAGAATAATCTCCAAATACATAATCAAATTCTTGAAAATAATCTGTATACTTTTGATTTACTTCATCCAAATCAAAGGCATCACGATAATTTTTCACTAATCGATAGGTTTCATTTTGTATTAAAAATTCTTTTTCCATTCTTACCACCTACTTTTATCATACAGGAATTAAATAGAAAAATCAATGAATAGGAAGGGTATATAAATTAGAATCTCCGATAATTTCTCCTCCATAATAGGTTGGAATCTTTCCTGGAATCATCTGAATAAAAAGAGGAATCTCGAAGGACATGGGTTTTTCTTGAGTGAGATAAGGAAGTTGAATTTGAGCGGTAAAAGTAAAATTCAAATTGACTTTTACCAAAGCATTATTGATGCCATACGATTGAATATTCGTAGTAACATTCCCCTCTACATCACCCACATAATGCACACGAATAGGAATCTTAGGACCTAAATTCGAAAGAAGAGGATTTCCGGTAACTAGACCTAGAGGAACCTCCTGAAGAATTCCTTTCGATAAACAGGAAAGTTCCTCTTCAGAAAAAAAGGAAGAAAGAGACGAAGAAGAAAGTTCCCCACGTTCTACTTGTTGAAATAAATCAATCATTTTACGAATAGAAGTATTCAATAGTTGATTGACTACTGTAGAATGAAAATCAATTCTTTGAATGGAACCATCTTCACTCGTAATAGTCTCATATAAATCGCTAAAATCATTGGTTTGAATTAGATCGGAAAGGGCTTGGTTCGCAATATAAGAAGAAAGACTTTCTATCTTAAGTTCAGCCGTTTCCAATAAAATAGGAGTGATTTCTCTACCTAAAAAGTGAAGAAGAAGATATACGATCAAAAAAAGAAAAAGAAAAACCAAAAGAAACCACTTCCCTTTCCCGTGTTTCTTCTTTCCACGAAGGCGAATTCTTTTTTTCAAAAAAATCCCTCCCTAGTAAACTATATGACAAAAGAAAAAAAGTAGTTTCCTACTTTTTCACAGTTATGAAAGATGTAAAACGACAAATAAAATCGACAAAGCTTCAAGAACCGAAACAATCATCAACAAATAAGGATTGACAAGCGCAGCTCGATCACCTACTGGCAAATCCAAAGTCTTCACAAGAACATTGGTATTCGTCTTTTCTTGAGCCTGTCCTAGAGTTTCTTCGTTGGAAAGAGAACTTAACGTCTCGTTCGCAAGCATCATGGTATTTAACGTATCTCCAGGCGCCATCTCAGTAAAACGACAATAGTAATCACCGGTAGGAGTCTGGGTAATAGGTGCGCCATTGGTTCCTAAAGCATCTGCCACTTCATTCAATTGTCCACCCAATTGAAAAGCAAAACCCAACTGTTCTCCATCATGACGAACAGCAAGACGAGCCATTCCTTCCTTTCCTAACATTCCTTTCTCAAAAAGTTGCATCATACTCGAAAGTTCCGGAGAAGCATTCGCAAGTAAAGCAGTATAATCCGTCTCCGTACGAAACTGTTTCGCCATCTCCATAATTTGATTACTAACTTTCACATCCATAGGTCCATTGAAACTTTTAGAAAAATTATTGATTCCAAATTTAACTGTAAAATCATCCAATGAATGTTCCCCTTTTTCTAACTGCATTCCAAAAAGCGAGTCAGAAACTTCCTTCGTCGCGTAATGAGTCATCATTCCAACCATCATCATTTTCGCAAAATCTACGGACTCTGGTTTCGACTGACTAGCCGAAAGAACCACTTCTCCGTTTTCATTCACAGTCATACCATCTACCGTTTCTGTCTCTAGAAGATTTTCCTCTGCCTGAACATGTTCTAAAATCGTCGTACTATCTGGATTCTGCAAGGCATCATCTACCTGATCAATCGATAACTCTACATCTGTTTGATTTTCTCCAATCAACTTTTCTCTTTCTTTTAAATAATCGACCACTTCATCAATATTATCACGTAACCGTTCCACATCCTCTGTAGATTGAATCTGATTCTCAAGTTCTCCGTAATCCCCCGTAACAGAAACCCCCACATCATTCAATTGTCCTTCTAAATGATCGACCACTTCTTTTCGTACACCTGCAAGATCCGCTTCTGCATAATCACTTTCTTTTCCTCTTTGCCCCACCATCTCTCGCAAGGTATTAACAATATACTCACAGGCATCGTAGACAGAATCATCTTTCGATAACCCTTTACAAATCTGACTCAATAAAAAAATCACTTCATCAGAAAAAGAATAATCACTCATAAACTTCATTAAAGCAGCCGAAAAATCATCGATGGAATGAACCTTAGACAAAGCTTCCTGTAACCCTTCTAAGTAAGCAATCGATTTTTCAAAAGATTCCCTTGTAACATCTGCTTGATCCACATAAGAATCAAACATAGACGATTGATAAGCCATAATAGAAACCACCTTTCTAATTAAAAGTTACGTAAAATACCATAAAGTAAAAAGAGAAAGCAAAAAACGGAAAGAAACTTTTGCGAAAAAATTTCTTCGAACTTTGCGACCTTCCCTAATTGAATATATTTTCTTCCCAACTGAACCCAAAAGTATCCAAAAAGGAAGAAAATCGGAAGACTGAACCCATTCCATCTTTCTGCTTGCATCCAATTCCCATGGAGAAAAGCAATCACACTTCTTGTCATTCCACACCCAGGACAATCGAATCCTGTTATTTGATGAAATAGACAAGGAAGAGAAACCGAATGAGTCACTAAAAATCCTAAAACTCCTAGAATTCCCAATCCCAAAAGGGAAACTTTTCCAAAAGAAATCGCTCTTTTACGCATGTTGAGCATCGAATTCCGCAAGCTTATTCAAATCAGATTGAGCGATAATGTATACGACAATTCCAAATCCAAAGAGAGAAAGAATTAAATAAAGAATGGAATTATCCTGCACAACTAAATTTCTTTTTTGCTCTGCCATGGCAATTTTCTTTCCCATTTGATAAGCCCAATAAATAGAATAAAGTCCATAAATACCACATGTAACAATGGTTAATAGAATCGTCGCTACCAAATCTCTCTTTTCCACTTTCGCTATCATTTTTATTCCTCCTATTCTACATTACATATTCTGTAATACAACAAAGACAATTCCTACGATTAAAAACAAAACAACAACTAAAACAAAGATTTTAACCCAAATTCGGGATTTTTTATCATCGACAAATAACTCATCCTCTTCTTTTTCCACCCCACGCATAATATCAGAACGAGAAATATCCATAGAATCGGTGTAGAAAGAACGATCGACCACATTTTCTTCTGTTTTCGTATCTTCTAGTTCTTTAGAAGAGGTTCCCTCCTCTGTTTCTTCTTCGTTTTCTTCCTCTTTTTCTTCGCTCTCTTCTTCCTCTATCTCTTCTTCTGTAGTTTCCTTCGTTTCCTCTACTGTTTCATTCATTTTGTCTTGAATTTCGTTCAAAAGTTCTCCTGAAACAACTGATTCTCCTAACTTCGTAGGCATCAAATCATCTAACAGACTATTTTCTTCTTCCGAGGATTCCTTTTCCATGATTTTAGCCAAATCTTGCGCCATAGTTTTGGAAGTAATCGTATGAATTAATTCTTCTAAATTTTGTTCTTCTTCTTGTGTTAATCCACTTTTCTTTTCCTTCTTATATTGAGCAACTTTCTCTTCGCTTAAATCGACTAAAATATTATATTCCGTCGGCGTTAGTCTCTTCTTTTCTTCCGACTCACCTACTTCTCGATTTTTTTTAGCTTCTTCCAAAATATGATTTACATCGAAATCTTTATTTTCTTTCTCATAAACAGGATATTCGTATTTTTTGACCTCTTGGGGAACCGTTTCTCCAAATTGCGATGTATTTTTCTGACGTTGATAACTTTCCCTACGTCCTACTTCTGAAGAAGGAGTAGACAAATCAATGACATTGGGACGAATCGACGAAAAACTCGTATACGCCGCATTGGTATATAAATCTTCATACTTTTTTTGATTTCTTGCAACACGAGAAAAAGACTCCGGCTTCGAGTTTTCTTCTTTTTGATATCGATCCATTCTACTAGCCATAAGTATCACCCTATATCCTATTAACTTCATCATAGCATATTTTTCTACAAAAAAAAAGGAGAAATACTTGTCTTTTTTGTAAACTTTTCAGTATAATGAACTAGAAAGGAAGTAGAAAAATATGAAAGCAATCGTAGACAAAAATATCTGTCTTGGATGTGGAGCATGTACTTACACAGCCGAAAATGTTTTTGAAATAGGAGAAGATGGATTGGCAGAAGCCATCGAAGAAAAAGTAAAAAAAGAAGACGAAGAAGAGGCACGAAATGCACAAGAAGGTTGCCCCGTAGACGCTATTACATTAGAAGAAGAATAAAAAGTCATGGTGAGTGTTTTCTCACACATGACTTTTTTTATTCTTTTTCTTTTTGATTCGCAAGGGCATATAATTGATGAACTTCTTTTCGATTCAAAGGACGAGATTCTCCTGACTTTAAATGATCCACCGTCAAGAAAGCAATCCGTTCTCTTTTTAATTTATCGACCAAAACACCGACCGCTTCAAACATCTTTTTTACCTGATGATTTCGTCCATCATGAATGGTGATTTCGACAATACAAGTTCCATCAGAATGAATTTTTCTTACTTTCACTCGATCTGCCCGAACAGTAACTCCATCACAGAGAACTCCTCTTTTTAACTGAAAAATGGCTTCTTTCGAAAGAGGTTTGGAAAGTTTCGCTACGTAGACTTTTTCCACATGAGAACTAGGATGAAGAATCAAATTAGAAAATGCTCCATCATTCGTTAATAAAAGAGCGCCTGTCGTATCATAATCCAAACGACCGACAGGATAGATTCTTTTGCCTGTAGGAATCAAATCGACGACCGTCTTTCTTCCCTTCTCATCTTTCGCGGTACAAACAACCCCACGGGGTTTATTTAAAAGGAAATAAACGAGTTCCTCTTTTTCTAGAATTTTCCCCATGACTTCAATTTCATCTTGAGGACGCACCTGCGTACCTAAGGTCGTCACAACCACTCCATTGACCCGAACTTTTCCTTCTTGAATCCATTCTTCTGCTTTTCTTCTAGAACAGACACCACTCTGCGCAATGACTTTTTGTAATCTTTCCATAAAACACCTACTTTAACTTTTGATGAACAAACGATTGTACGTCTTGTAAATCGGTAGTTGGCTTTCCAAAAGGCAAACTACGAGATAACATCTGATTATATTTTTCATCATATTCCAAAAATCTAGAATCCAAAATAGATACGACACCTTTATCATCTCTACTACGAATTAAACGTCCCAACCCTTGTTTTAATTTAATCATCATTTGAGGAAGCGCAACTTTTCCAAAATTATCTTTATATTCTTGAAACTTTGATTCTGTAACCGCATCGACAACGGGAAAAGGAAGTTTCGGAATAATCACACTACTTAAAGACTCTCCTTGAATGTCAATTCCTTCAAAAAAGGTTCCCGTCGCTAATAGACAAGAATGAATATTTTTCTCAAATCGTTCTTTTAACTTTTGATTGCTCACTCCGTCCTGTTGAACGTAAATAGGATAATCCAATAGTTCTTTCTGTAACTGAGAAGAAACATACTTCATATCGCTTTTAGCGGTAAACAAAACAAGTGTACGACCTTCCGTAATTTCTATTAGTTCTCGAATTCGGTCTGAAACCTGGGCTAAATACAAATCTTTATCTTTATTAGGATTTTCGATATCCGAAGCACAATAGAAAATGGTATGATCGGAATAATCATAAGGAGAACGCTGTGAAAATTCATGAAAAACAGGTTTTCCAACAATTTTATCTAATCCCAAATACTTACTAAAATACTCATAATTATTTGGATTCGTCGTCAATGTCGCACTAGTAAAGGCTACCCCATGAGGAAGTCTCGAAAGAAGAGGGGCTACCTTTGTTTCTAGTTGACGAGGAGCATAGTTCAATCGGACATAGATTCCTTTCGGATCAAGAAAATCGACCCAATAAATGTTTTCCCGATTTTGAGGTTTTACAATATCACTTAATAGAAAGCGAAAGTTTTGTAACATCTCTAATGCATTTTTATCTAGAGAATGGACCGTCATCGAAGCATCCTTTCGGATTACTTCCTCGATACAAGAATCAAGTTCCTTCTGGAGTTTTCCAATCGTATCAACCATCAACGAAGTACAATAAAACTGCACTTTCTCATGTTCATTAAATTTATCTACTTCATCGAAATTCGTTCGCAATACTTTTTTGGCACCATTACGAATTTTAGCGAAGAAATCATTCAAACTTTCGAAGAAAGAAGAAGAAGGAACAAATCCTCTCTCAGAAGAAACAGATTGATACAAATGATAAGCAGCACCCTCAATCCGACGCTTGTCCACTTCCTGTGTATAGTAAGTTCTCATTTTATCCTCAAAATTATGTGCCTCATCGACGACAAGAAAATCCGATTCACCGAAAATACCCGGTGCGTCCATATTCAAATGTGCCGCTAATAAATCCTGGTTGGTAACAATAATTTTTTTAGGACGAGAAAAAGATTCTCGAATGACCGAAAATTTACATTTTCCATAATAAGGACACGCCCTAGTAGAACAGTTCTTCACATGAATCAAATTCCAAACGGATTCAGGTACCCCTTCGATGTCACTATGATCAACCAAATCCTCTTTTAAAATTTTTCGAACGGTATCCCAATGTTCTTTATAACTTTCATCCTTGAAAAAAGCCTGTAATCGTGCTTGACACACATAATTTCGTTTTCCTTTCGCCAAAATCACATCGACAGGACCAAGATCGAGCATTTGAACTACCGATTCGATATCGTGAACCAACTGTTCTTGTAAACTAATCGTCGAAGTTGAAATAATAAACCCTTTAAAATTAGGATTTTCCTTCATCGCATAAATCACAGGAATTAAATAGGCATACGTTTTACCGATTCCAACGCCGGCTTCGATAACCAAAACTTGATTTTCCTTGATTGCATCTACGATATCCAAAGCCATCGTATGTTGTCCATCTCGATATTCCAATCCTTTACATCCATGAAGAGATTCAAAAAAGTCATCTACATTGGTCGCTAATTCAGGATAAGGAGATTTTTCTTTCGGTTCCTCTTGTTTCCAAATCGAAATTTCATTAATTTTGGTCATGTTTACCAACCCCTTTTTGAACGCTCCTATGATATCACAAAACGAGAAAAAACGCAAGGAGAACGCATCTACTAACCTTATTATAAATAATTTTTTCAAAAAGAAAAAGAGGTTCTAAGAAAACAAGAAAAACTTGACAAAAATTAAAAGAAAAGAGAAACAAACAACAAACTCATGAGAAACGTAACCAAATCCGCAAAAAGCCCTGCCTTTAACGCATAACGAATATTTTTGATACCAATGCTTCCGAAATAAAGGGAAATAACATAAATCGTCGTATCCGTCGCTCCCTGCATCAAGGCCGCAACTCGTCCTAAAAAAGAGTCGACACCATACGTTTGAAACAAATCGATCATCATCGCAAAAGAAGCATTTCCCGAAATCGGTCGTACTAGAGCCATCGGAAGAATTTCAACAGGAATATGAAGTTTCGTAAAAAACGGAGAAAAAAGTTGAAAAATATCAGTAATAAGAGAACTTTTCAATAAAAGATTGACGCCAAAAATCATTCCTAACAGACAAGGAAAAACTTGAAATCCCAAACGAATTCCATCCTTTGCCCCTTCGACAAACGTATCAAAAAGAGGAACTTTTTTCCATAAACCAACAAGAAGAATCAAAAAAACAACCAGAGGAAGAAGATAAGAACCAATCGCTAAAAAATTCATGAAGACCTCCTTGCCAAAAAGGCATTATAAAGAAGAGCGAGAAACGTATTCAGTAAAGTAGCCACAATGGTGAGAAAAAGCAAATCCGTAGGCACAGAAGCACCCATACTACTTCGAACAGCCAGAATATCACTCGCAATCAAAGTGACTCCACTGGTATTAAGAACAAGAAACGTAATCATACTTTTCGTAGCGGTATCTTTTTTAGGATTTTTTTCTTGTAAACATTGCATCGCTTTCAGTCCAAAAGGAGTCGAGGCATTGTGAATCCCAAGCAAATTAATCGTAAGGTTACTGGCAATATACTCCAGTGCCGGATCATCCGCTTCCAATTCAGGAAAAAGAATAGAAAAAAGAGGACGCATCCGTCTTGCCAAAAAAGAAAGAATTCCTGCTTTTTCCGCAATTTTCATAATTCCACTCCAAAGAATCATCATAGGGAAAAGAGACAAGAAAAGTTCGAGACTACGAGAGCCACAGGAAAGAATTTCTTGATTCATCACCTCGACTTTTCCGGTTAAGAAACCATAAACAAGACCGAGAAGAAGAAAACAACCCCAAATCACATTTACCATGAGAATTTCCCTCGAAGCCAATCCCAGAAGGATTCTTTCTTCTTTTCTTCCTGAACAAAAACGTTTTGTTTATGAATGACATCTCCATCTAGTTTGACATAAACCATTCCGACCACATCGGTTCCACGATTAGGAGAAAGATTCGTCAGTTTCACTTCCACTGTAATTTTATCTTTTTCTTCCAAAGAAAGAGGATAAGAAAAATCTTCTTTGATAAAAACCTTTTTTGGATAATAAGCCCGCGGAAGCGTAAAGTTCTTTTTATTTAAAATCAAATAGTTTTGGTAATGAGAAAAAGCATATTCATAAAGCGTCTTATGTGTTTCATATTCATTCCCATCATTTAAAGTAACTGCCGTCAAATGAAGATCTCCATTACTCGCATTCGTAACCAAAGTTCTTCCGGCTCTCGGGGTATACCCTGTCTTTCCTCCCGTTGCTTTTTTATAGGAAGTTAACAATTGATTTCGGTTGTACCAAAGATAACTTTTTTTATTACTCTGTACTTGATATTTTTTCGTTCCGACTATCTCGCGATAAACGGCATTTTGATAAGCATAACTCGATAGTAAAGCCATATCATAAGCCGAAGAACGATTTTCAGTCTCTTCATCTAATCCGTGAGGATTTCGAAAAATCGTATTTTTCATCCCAATTTGTTTGGCTTTTTGATTCATCTGCGTGACAAAGTTTTCTTCACTTCCTCCCACAAACGTGGCAATCACGACAGCGGCATCATTCCCACTTCGAAGCATCAAGCCGTAAACCAAATCTAAAAGAGACATCTTTTCTCCCAGTTCAATATAGATATTCGATCCATACATCTTTAATACTTCTTCCCCTACCGTCACTTCTTCCTCTAATTTTCCTGATTCAATCGCTAAAATCGCTGTCATAATCTTCCTTATGACTACATAGTGATGAATCTGGAATCGTCTAAAACGGTTTTATCATAGACAGTTAATTTTTTACCAACTGCATTATAAATATCTAATTTAATCTTTCTCCTATCACCATCTATTTTAGATACAACAACTCTTTCAATCAGAAGTTGAACTAGTTTTTTGAAAGATTCTTCACTATCTATTTCATTACTTATTTTTTCATCTATTTCTTTATACTTTTCTCTTAATTGTTTTTCATATAGTTCATCATTTTTTAATTTCATTATTTTATTATTTAAATTTTCCATTTCTTGTTCTAATTCTCTATTTCTTCGTTGATACTCTTCTTTACTAATAACTTCTCCTATCAAGAAATCTAACAATTTATTTTTCTTTAAATTAATTTCATCAATTTGCTTAGATACTTTTTTTATTTCATATTCGTAATTTTTGCTCTTATTTTCTTCTTCATATAATTCCGATAAATGTTTAATAATTTTGGATCTATCTTCTATTAATTTATCAATTACTTTATGAAAAATATCATCTAATTCGTTTTCAGAAAGAATTGGACTTTTACAAGCTAAAAGACCATGTCTTAACATTTCTCCACATTTCCAACTTACCTTTTTATTATTAGCAGTCAATCTTCTAAAAGCAACATGATGCTCTGCACATATCAATAATCCACCATAAGTTGTTGTTCGTTTAAATACCCCCATATCCTTAATTTTTGCACAATATCCACTTGCTTTATTTTCAAGTATTTCATTTGCCTTATCCCATAGTGCCGGAGATACAATAGCAGGGATATCTCCATTACTATCGTAAACTACCCATTCACTTTGAGGTAATCTAATTTGTTTGTGCGTTCTATAATCTAAATGTTTAACAGTATTGGTACAATAAAAACCTTTGTATTTTGGATTCGTAATAATTCTTCTTAAAGTTGTAGTATGTATAAATCCACCTTTTCTTGTTTTGAAACCTTTTTCATATAAATAATCTGATATATAATCTAATCCATGTTCTCCTGTTGCATACATTTCATATATGATTCTTATCATTTCTGCTTCTTTTTCAACGATTACTAATTTACCTTTTTCTTTTTTATATCCTGTAATAACATTATTTCCTAATACTTTCCCTTTTTCAATACTTCTTTTCATTCCAAACTTCACTCTTTCACTTAATTTCCGAACTTCTTCTTGTGCAATACTAGCCATAATAGTCAAACGAAGTTCTGAATCCGGCATTATGGTATTTATATTATCGGATTGAAATAAAACTCCAACATTATTTTCTAATAATTCTTGTGTATATTTGATACTATCTAGTGTGCTTCTTGAAAATCTGGATATTTCTTTTGTTAGAATTAAATCAAACATTCCTTTTTTTGAATCTTCAATCATTCTTAAAAAATCTTCCCTTTTGTTAACACTTGTTCCGCTTATACCTTCATCAATATAACCATCAACATAGGTCCAATTTTTATTTTCCGTTATCAAGTTTCTAAAATACATAACTTGATTATCTAATGAGTTCAACTGTACATCTTTGTCAGTAGATACACGAGCATAAAATGTCACTCTTAAGGGAAGATCATATATACTTTCTCCCATTGAAATTCTATTTCGAATCTTATATAATTCCATAATGTCTCCTTTCTACCTATTAACCACTATCATTAATAGGTTTATTTCTTATTTTACATTTCTATTAATTTAAGTAATCTTTCATTAACCTTTTTATAAATATCTTCTGTGATTACTTTCTTTTTATATAAATTTTCATTTAAAATTAATTCAATTTCATAATTAAGTTGTTCACTAGACTTTATCATTTTATCTCCCTTCGATTAAGAATATTATTAAAACCCAAAAAAAAGAACTCTATTGAGTTCCATGGACTTTTCTTAAGTTGAAATTTAGTATTTCATACTGAAAGAGAATACACCTTATAAATCATTATTTAAAATATTAAATTTTCAAATAATAATTTATAGATATATATAACGTTAATTTTTAAAGTTTTGAATAGCTTTGCTATATCAAATCTATTAGATTGTGAATTAAGTAATTCTTTCTTTATTTAGTTTTAAGTTGTAATTTAGATAAAATTGTTAAGATTTTATTAGCTGCTAGGATTCTATCTTGGCACTCTTTAGCAGTAACTATATCAATAGTGTGATCTTTATGTGCTGCATCATTTCTTGGTTTTGTTAATTCTCTTACATAAGTGCATAAATTTTTATATTCTTCTTCTTGAAAGGTATAAATTTTACTATAATAATTCTTATATAAATAATCTTCTAGGTGACTTTTTTCTAATTTATTAAATAAACCCAAAGTTGTAGGAATAAACTTTATTTCTAAAGTTGAATTGATTTTTTTAGCATAATTATTAATTTCTTTTTGTTCTTCTTTCGTCAGTTTTTTGATTAGTTTTTCTGACATTTCAAGTTCTACTGCTTTAGACCATTCAATAACGGCAGCAGAATAATCAAAATTTTTAGAATTACTATTAAAATTAGCAATAATATATTCTCCTGTTGCAACAAACTCTTTAGTTTTAGAATTTAAATTATTAAAATCAATATAGGGATATAAAGTAGCGATATTGTTTAAATCATAGGAATCAACTTTAATATCATTGGATATTAAAGTATGAATATTATCTACAGCCTTTTCAACATCTTCATCAGGTTTGCTTATTTTTAAATCTATAATTTTTTGTGTTAGGTTTTCATATTTACAAGCCTGTAAAAAATTATCAATTTCATATTTAGTTTTAAATAAATTTAAAAAGTTAAATAAGGCATCTTTAGTATAATTATCATTTTTATATTCTAGATAATAATAATAACTAATTAAAAAATGAAGCATCGGTTTAATACGGAGATCGATAATAGCGCTATCTTCAGTATTTAAAAAACTGTCAATTTCTTGGTGAACATCATTTTTAATTAAATTGTATTCATCGTTGATACTAGACTTTAAACGATTTACTATAGAGTTTTGGTGGCCATAACTTATTTTAGATAAAGTTTTCAATTCATCAATTAAATGAACAGGATGTTTTTTAATGAAATTTTCCGCTTTAGAGTATTCTTTTTCCTCAATACAACGACTAAAATAAATACGCCCTACTATTTCTTTTAAAGTCTCATAATTTAAATCGGGGTAATAAAAATCTTGTAGATAAATATAGTTATAATCATAATCATTATGTAGTAAAGCCCATAAAGGAACTCTTGCATCACATGATTTATTGTAAACAAGTTCCTTAGTAACTTTATCTCTATTACTATCCAAAAAGTCTAAATAGATAGGAATATTTTCGATAAATTCATTATAATATTTTTGTCTTTGATCTCCATTTAATTTATGACCAAAATAGATATTTTTAGTAGCTACTAATATTAAATAATAAATGATACACTTGTCTTCTAAAGTAATATTAGGTAAATCTATGAAATGATACAATTCATGTTTAACGTCATTATAATCTAATTTAAAACTATCTTCAATTTTAGAAATTATATCATATTCTTCAAATTCTTTAATTCGCTGTTTCAATGTTATTAATTGATTTTTCTTTGCTGTTTTTTCGAAATTTTGGATATTTTTTAGTTCAGCAATTTTGAATTTTATATCATTTCGAAAAATTTCAAGATTAGGAAATTTTTTCAAAATATAGTTTAATAATTTAATGTTGCGAGAGTTGTGTATACTATCATCTTTTGAAGTATAATACCATAATATATACTGGTCTTCATCACATTTAACAAAGTAAGTTTCTCTTAAAATTTGATAGGAAGAATCTACAGGAAAAAGATTACCAAAATTATTCCTGTAATTACAAATCATTTTTTGTTTTTGGGAATATTCAGTGATAAAATCAATGTATTTATCCAAATAATCTAAAATAATTTCATTGGGATTGAGAAATAGATATTCTTTATAGGGTTCATTCTCTTCCTTAATTTTACCTAATAAAAACTTTTTTAATTCTTCTTTGGTAAATAAAAATTGTTCTTTATCATATACTTTTCTCATATCTTTTACTCCCTTTTTTTATTTTTGTTGATAATATTATACATTATATTAAACTTAATTAGCAAGTTTATGAAAAATAGTTTCACTATCTATAACACTTATATTACAAAACTTATATTCACTTTCTTTTACATTTTTAAGTATTATAAAAATTATTGCATTTTTCATCAAAATTATAACTAATTTTTTCAAATAGATTATCATAATAAAATGTTTGAATATCATTTTTATTTATAACAATCAATTGTTAAAATATTATGTTCTTCAATAACAAAAAAAGATGATATTTGGTTTTATCATCTTTCAAACTATTGACAAAGTCGATAGAATTTGAAAAAAGTCTAACAGACTACATAAGTCTGTAACTAATTAAAATATATAACTATATTTAAACTAATATCATAAGAAACAGTATAATTATTACGACATATATTTTGTATTCTTACATATTCTTGATTAATCACTATGTAGTCATAATATTAGTAATAGACGCAATGAGGCGAGCATCATGAGCATTTTTTTCAAAAAAGACTCTCCCACTATCCATATCCATCAGGCAGGCAGAAGCACTCGAGACCGAAAGAGCGGATACCTGCCAAGGCAAAAGAAGAAAAAGGAAAAACAAAAGAATGGCTTTTCTCAAGAATCATCACCTATCCAACTATATGAAAACAAAAAAAGAGTTAGTCCACTTTCTAATCAACTTACTCTTCTCTTTTTTTCAATAATAGATGCGTTTCTTCTAACGAAAACGAAATTTCTTTCTCTTCCAGTTTTCCAATCAAATGATGTAACTGTTCCTCATCCATCGTTTCTAAATACATTTCTGTGGTCTTTAAACACTCTAGCGTATAAGATGTATTGAACGTACTCGAAACGAGGATAGAAGCTCCTGTTGTAATACTGGAAATCCCAGAAGAAGAAGGAAGAGGATGTTCTCCTTCACAAATAGAATGCGACCCCATACTACTCGTCAAAGCGCCACTCGTCAAAGTAAAAGGCGAAGTAACACTCGCATAAGCGGTGGTAGAAGAAAGGGTCGGAAGAATCATCATAATAAAATCTGCTAAAAATATTTGTGTAATCCGTATCATAAATTCCCTCTTTACTATTTTATTCAAACATTATCATTCTAACATATTCTATTCTGAAAGTGCAAGATTTCGATGATAATTCCTAAAAAAGAAAAAAAGAGAGAATCTCTCTTAATATAATCCATGAATTTTTTGACGATCAATATCCGTAATATCTTCTAACTTCCACTCTTGATCTTTCTTATTTAAAACAAAATGAAGTGTATATTTTGATTTATCTTTCGTCTCATCCATCTGTTTTAATTTGTAATCAACGAATTTTTCATCGTCCACTTGATTCGTTTCTTCATCCAAAAATTCTTCTTGATGAGTAAGCAAATAAGATTCCGCATTTTTAATCGCTGTCGCATAATCAAACACTTCAATCTCTACTTCTACTGTGGCCGTATCTCCATCTTCCGTATCTTCTTTGATTTTGTAAGACAAGTTCTTGTATTGTTTCTTCATCAAATCCCGATACTTTTCTTTCTGTTCTTTAGTCATCGTACCAGCTGTATCAATCACTTCATCTAACTGTTTTAAAACGACTTCCTCTTGGGTCTGATATTTTCCTAAAAATTCTTCGACTTTTCGAGTGGGAGTATTTCCCATCGGAGTACATCCAACCAAAAGGAAAATGGTCATCATCAAAATTCCAAACTTTTTCATCTTTTCCCTCCTCATTTGTAGAATGACCAAGAAAGAAAAAAATATACATAGAAAAAGCAAAATAAAATCCATCATTTTTTAAAAAAACAGAAAATAGAAATGGTTTTCAACCACAAGAAAATATGATAAAATGAGAGATACGAGGAGAGATATTATGAAAAAAACAATTTTAACCGGAATTCGTCCCACAGGAAATCTTCATTTAGGACACTACTTTGGCGCATGTCAAAATTGGTTAAAACTACAAGAAGACTACGACTTCTACCTTGAAATTGCGGATGTACAGGCCTTGACCGATAACTTTGACCATCCAGAAAAAGTAAGAAAAAATGTAAAAGAAATCACCATAGATATCCTATCTGCCGGAATCGATCCAAATAAAGTTCATCTTTTTCTACAGTCAAAGATTCCAGAAATCGCAGAACTAACTGTCTTTTATTC
This sequence comes from uncultured Bacilli bacterium, assembly GCA_947623825.1. Classification (GTDB taxonomy): domain Bacteria; phylum Bacillota_I; class Bacilli_A; order RF39; family UBA660; genus Alloscybalousia. The sequence continues at coordinate 18,908 of CANQHQ010000013.1, read as the reverse complement.
GAATTTAGTTACCATCGCAAGACTTTATCGAAACCCAACCGTAAAGACAGAAATTGCGCAAAAGAAAGCGTTATTTGGAAACGAAGGAGAAAGCGTAACTTATGGATTTGTCGGATACCCAGTCAGTCAAGCAGCCGATATCACAGCTTTTCGAGGAGAATGGATTCCTGTAGGAGAAGATCAATTACCTCTCATTGAACAATGTCGTGAAATCGTCCGAAAGTTTAATCATATCTATGGAAAAACCCTCCTAGAACCAGAACCACTTTTATCGGAAACACCAAGAATCAAAGGACTCGATGGAAGTGAAAAAATGGGAAAATCTTTAGGAAATGCCATCTATCTTTCTGATGATGAAAAAACCATTCACGACAAAATAATGAATGCTATCACAGATCCAAATAAAATCAAAAAAGATGACCCAGCCAATCCAGATATTTGTATGGTTTATTACTATCATAAATTAATTAAAAACGAAAATATCCACACTGTCTGTGAAGAATGTAAAAATGGTACCCGTGGTTGTGTTCAATGTAAAAAAGAACTCATCGAAAAAATGAATGAATTCTTAGAACCAATCCGCGAAAAAAGAAGCTATTATTTAGAACATTCCGAAGAAGTCAAAGAAATCCTAGAAAAAGGAAGCAAAGAAGCAAGGGAAAAAGCCAAAGAAGTAGTAAAAGAAGTCAAAGAAAAAATGCAAATCGATTATGAAAACTTTGATTAGACTGTTAGAATCATCTAACAGTTTTTTTATACTTGTTTTTTCTTATGAGAAAGACGTAATAGTTCATACAAAGCGAAATGTTTACTATCCAAAAAATCATTCATGCTATCAAGGAGCTGATTCTTCATAATTTGATAATCTTTCTCCTCTTTTTCAAAATATTCCTCATATAAAAATTTTAACTTTTCATACTTTTTATTCTCGTAGGATTCTTTAATTTCTGAAATCAAATACCGTTTCATTTTTAATTCTTTCCGAGTCAAAAAGAAACGATTTTTTTCTGGTCTTATAATTCGATAAGAAAAAGCACAAGGAGAAACATCAGAAACGACCTCTAATACATCTTCTTCCTCTTCCAAAATTAATTTGCTTTTACATTGAGAAACTCCTTTACTATCCCATTCGACGGCAAGAACTCTAGAACCATCAGAAAACAAACAAGCATAAGGAATCACTTGAATACTATTTTTTGTATAAGCCTCACACGTCCGATAAATCTTCAAAAGAAAATCCTCTGTAACTTGAATTTTATTATCGATTACCTCATCCATTTCTTTCATGGAAATACGAAATAATCCAATCTTTTTTAAATTTTCTACTTCATCATTCACGCCCCATTCGTAAAAATCATATAAATACGAATCACTAAAATTAACTAAAATATCATAAATCGTAATCATGCGTATGCCTCCCACTCGTAAAGATAACAAAACTGATGATGAAAAAACCCACAAGCGAAAAATAACATTCCATTCTTCTAGATACAAATATTAAATAATCCAAAAAACTATATCCAAAAGTGAAAAGATTTAAATAAAGAATCAAGTAAGTGAAACCGATCACCATAAAGCCAAAACCAAGTAAAAAAAAGAAAAACCGATACAACAGGCATCACCTAATTTATTTTATTAACTGATAACCATTAATAGTATTGATTTTTCTTTTCAAAAATATACAGAAAGAAAAACTTAATTTCCATCTCTTAGATTCCAATAAAACTCCAAAATTTTTTCTTTTCCTTTTGAACCAAGTTCTTTCAATAATTCCCAAGTAAACCCAAAACTTTCTTTCATGGATTGAAAATCCTGTTTGGCTTGATTACAAGTAACTTCTCCAACTGATTCACATAGAGATTGGGTCAATTCTAAGTAAAAAGCAGCCAATTTTCCTTTGATATTGACATAAGATTCTTTGATTTTTTCTTTATAATTCGGAAAATATTGATCAATCTTATTATCTAACTTAAGCGCTAAAGAAATAATTTTCAATTTTGCTTGCGTCGTAAGTTCAGAAAAAGTATACCCTTTTATCTCTTTACCATAAAAGATAAAATCTACAATATTATGAAACGTTGTTTTCGCTTTTTCGACAAAAGAAACATCGGACGAATGATTTTCAATTTCATTCACTTCTCCATCAAAATATTGAATCAACATCTCCTCTGACCCTTTCTCTTCTGGAATAGGATTTGGTGTTGGTGTAGAAGGAGTCGTCACCACAGGTGGTGGCGTCACTACTGGCGTAGGTACCGGTGTCTCCTCAGGTGTCGGAGTTACCGGTTCATCTTGATCCGTAGGTGCTGGTGTCTTCTCTTCTGTATGAGAACTAGACGGACGATCAGAAGAAGCATTCTGTAATCGAGAAAAAGGTTTCATGATAATAAGAACAAGAACCAAAGCGATGAGTAACGTCACGACCACACCCATCAATAAATAATTCAGATTTTCACTACTGATTTTTTTCACATTTTCACCCCTTTAGAAAAAAAGAGCAAAACGCTCTATTTGATTGTATAAGGATTAGATGGTGCTCCTGTTCCATCTACATAAAGGACATCTTTCACCAAGCGGACATATGGTCGTACAATACTATTTACACTTGCATATTCCAAAGACACTGTCCCATTCGTTACATTGTACACCTCATAGGTATTCTCATTAGATGGAGTCAATAACCACCAATCATCATCTAAATAAGAAAGATAATTATAGTTCGCACAACTCTTAGAAGAAGCCGATAAGCAATTGGTATCAGTACTAGCATTAATAAAATCATAAAGTGGTAAAAGACCTAAATATTGATTCTCTAGAATTCTAGAACCCTCCATACTACCATCGTTTGCGATATCACTCACAGAACGACCTCCAATTGGTAAATCAAATGGCATTACCAACATCTTCTCATCATCGTAAAAGAAGGTACCTGAATTATAAATATTATTTAAAGAATCATGAATTCTACTAACAGAAAAATCATTAATACCAACCGCAGAGGAACGATCAATGTTATATCGATTGTCCCAAACTCTTTTATCATACTTTTCTTCATCAGCATAAAGCATATATATATAATCATCTTGAATTTTAATAATATTCCAAGTACGATCAGCAAACTTGACAACATTATTTGGATTTTCTCCTCTAAAGACATATCCACCATTTAATTCATACAACCCATCCCCAGAAGTTACAATCGCTTCTTGATCACGAATGTGCTTCAACAAGGTTTCAGTAGCGTATTTTTCTCCACAAATTAAGTTTGGTGAATAACGATACTGATTATTAATATTGGTAACCAAAACACTACCACTACAAGATAGTGACTTATCAATCCTACTCGTATATTTATTTAACTCATCCATATAACCAGCAGAAACTAAAGATGTCACATTGACAGTAGCAGATTCACCCGATTCAGAAGGCAATAGACGACCATTTTCTCCATAATACTTTTTGGCGGCTTCCACCATCGTCGTTTCAATTTTCGAATAAGACATCCGAGAAAAAAAAGAATTATATAAAAGAAGAATAACAACGATGAATATCGCCAATCCCACAATGCCACCGAAAATAAACAACAACTTTTTTGTACCAGTATTTTCAAATAAATCTTTCATAATCTCACCCTTAACAACTATCATTATACCAAAAAAAAAGGAACAAGACAATAGAAGTCATCTTATCCTTTCAAAAATTGCTTTTTATTATCTTGGAGTTTCAGCACCAGAATCACCAGTTCCTAAATTTGCATCATCCCAACAATCTTTCCAACTTGTTGCATCAGAATCTTTGGCACCAGTTCCAGCAAACATACCCATCAATAAAGAAACGATGGTTGCAACAAAGAAAACGGCAACAGCAGCGATGGCTCTTTTAACTAACTTACTCGTTGCTGACTTAATTTCCTTATCATCACTTGATAAAACTGCTTTACCTAAATCGATAGATCCCATTACAATCAAGATAATTGGGATACCAATTTGAATAATTGGATATACACCATGTTTCAAGAAACGAAAAATAGGTGCTAAATCATCAGGACACTTTCCTAAAAATTGAATTAAATCCATCATTATACTCCTCCTCTTTACTAAAAACATTATATCGAATTATCAAATTAACGTCAATAACTTGCTATGATTTTGACATAGATTTACATTAAGCCTCCACCAGAAGAACCTCCAGCAGAATAAGTACTAATACCTAATCGATTCAATAAATCCTGAAGAATTTCCGAATTATTTACCCGTTCATCTAATGGTGGCATATTGAAGAACACTTTGGTTCTCGCTTCATATTCAAATTCCGTAATATCTTTCATAGTAAGCAAACTTTTCGACAAAACAATCTTCTTTCCTTTTAACTTGTCAAATACCTGACGATCTCTTCGCATCAATTTATTTAACTTAATCGTTGATGGTTCTACCAAATAAATGATTTCAGTACAAACATCGGTTCCTTCATAACTATTTAAATCGATGAGAATGACAGAAGCCTCTCGATGCTTTAACAACTCCTGTGCTAAAGAATCTTTCGAAACGGATACCAATTCCTTATTGTTAATATACATAAAATCATGGCGATCCACTTCTATCGCAACTGCGGGTTTTCCAATATGATCTAATTCAAGTTTCAATAAATAGGATAACATCGTTGCTCCTGCATGCTCCGTCAAATTCTTGATACCTAAAATAAAGGCACCACCATTGACAATATTATTAATAATCGTTGTCCCATCCTCCACCGCTGGCGTTGGCATCATAGCAGCTGGAGCCATGCCACTGCCACCGGATGCAGGTTCTGAGGCCGAAGCATCAATTTGATGTAAATGGGCAACATCACGATACGTATTAGGATTTTGTAATAAATAATTCACCCCATCCAAATTGGTAGTAAAATTATAAATCCCCATAGATATCAATTTAGACAAAAATTGGGGAGCCAAACACTCAGGCGTATCTGGTAACAATACAATAATTTTTTCAACATCTAGGGACATAGACAATTTCTGTAAATTGTGAATATCACGATAATTTTTTAAAGCGGTCAAATCAAGAATCATTCGACCAAAAAAGAAGTTAGAAAACATCTGAACCAGTTCATCGGCTTCAAAAACCCCATTAACTGACTTAATTACTTCAATATCCAAATTCGCTAATTCTGTCTGTCTTTCATTTGATATAATTACGTTCATCTATTATCACCTTCCATAAGCACACAACCCAATCTAATTAATATTCCTACACAACTCAGAGTTATTACCAGAAGACAAAATCAAATCGGTTTCCCCTTCCACCATCAAGAAATCTGCCGTTGCTGGAAAAATTTGCTTAATCACTGGAATATTAACATTCACAAAACTAGCAACACGGAAACGAGCCCCTTTATAACGAGCACTGGAAACTTCTCTTCCGGTAACATCCACGAGTTCACAACTAACACAAAGAACATATTGAGGATCTCCATTTCGAACCAATGCCTGATATCCACGTGACTCACATTTTCTAGCATAAGGGCTCGTAGAATCCAAGGTATATTCTTGATTCTTTGCGATACGATCTATCTTGTCCTCTGCATCTTCTGTCAAACCTTCAAATTCTTCAATCACGTCAATCACTTGATTCTTGAATCGAAATGCTCTCGTATAGCTCACACTGAAAAACAAGATTCCCATAACCAATAGTAAAAAGACCAAAAGTGCTTCAAAAGTTAAAGCACCACCCATCGCTTCTCTCATTTCCTCACCTGCTTACTGACACCATCTACTGTATTTATAATTCTCTGAGTAAATCAACTGTGTTTCCCCTGAAATTCTAAAAAAGCTTGCCGAAATCGGGAAAATATTATTCACAACAGGAATATCAAAAGTGACAAACGTCGCAATGGAATAGTAGACACCACGTACTTCTGCTTTTTCATTGGTCCAACCAGTCGCATTTGCATAATTACATTTGATACAAAAACGAATACCAGAAGCTCCATCAGCAGAATTTCCAGTATAAACGTCATATCCCATTTGTTTGCATGCCTGTTCATATTCCTCTGGTAAATAATAATTGGTATTATGGATAAATTCGGCAATTTCTAACTCTGCATTGGCTGTTAATCCATCGTTCTTCTCAATAATATTACGAATCTCATTTTTTACTCGAAATGCTTTTGTGTAATTTACAGTGAAAGCCATCAGACACATGATTACTACCAATGCGAACGTGATGGCTTCCAAGGTAAATATCCCTCCAAATGCTTCTTTCAAGATATCACCACTCTTCTATTCTTTTATAGAAAATTTGATACATACTAATCTTGTACGCAAAGACCGTTCTTTTCAGTCATTCCTTCTGGACAAGTAGAAGTAGCACCCCATACATTTTCAATCTTCTCTTGAATTTGAGGCCACATAACCCAGAAGAATGCGATGATAGCACCGATAGCGATAATCGTAATTACGGTCATGTTTAATTCACCAGTCGCTTCTTTCATTTCTTATCTCCTCCTTATTATAATAGTAACATATTTTGATTCTAAATTAAATCTTTTTTGAATCGTTTGACAATTCTATACAGATGTAAACATCTGAAGCATAGCGAATAAAATCAATACCATGACTCCTGCACCAGTACAGACAAGCATAACCATGGTTTGACTTTCCATATGCTCCAATCTTTCCTTATACTTTTGCTCTCTAGCTTTCGCTTGTAGATTGGAAACAGTACGAGAAAACATAAGTAATCTTTCTTGTTTTCTTTCCTGAGAACCTAATCCTAAACGATAAAGCAAACGCATCATACGCATAGAGTCACGAACAGGATATTCGTTCGCAAAATCCATATAAGGTTGGATCGAAGAATCACCAGCATCAATCTTCGCAATCAAAGTACGAAGCCCTGGTTTAAAAACAGCAGGAGCTTCATCGATGGATTTCGCAAGGGCTACAGGAACCGTATAATGCTGAACCAAAATCTCTAATCCTTTTAAGTAGTATGGCAACATAACGTCAATTTCATGTAAATGTCTCTTATAATATTTTTTCAAGTTATTATAATCTGACTTAAATGTAATATATCCAATGACGATATCTAAAACGATATTGATCAAAGATAAATCAGATAAGAAAATAAACATAAACGCAAGCATCACAATACCAGCTGTCTTAATTCTCTTATCGAACACTTCTTCCGGAGTCTTTTTATCTCCATATCGAACAGAAACTAAGAAATCAAAATCCTCTTCTTTTAACTTGTCAAATAATAACTTATTATCTTGAATGAACTTTTTACTACTAACTCCCTGATTATAGAATAAGGCAAATAAGAAGATAGCACCAACAATTAATATCTCCACTACTCTTCACCTACATTCTCGTTATAGAATTTTTCTCCCTTAAGAAGAAAATAACTATTTAACCAAATAATGGCATGTAAAATCATTTTTACAATAATATTATCCAACATTGTAATATACGTATCTCTTCCTAACAAATATTGAACGAGCATTACCAATAAGTAAAGAATGACACCGTATTTCAAAAATCCTTTATGGAAGTTCGCCCGATCCATTCTATCACGATAAACGCTTTCGACAAGCATATCGATATCGGATTGCATATTATCCAAGGATTCTCCAGAATCACGGGCACCTTCTTTGGTAATCTGTAAGAATAACTGATGCATATTTTTTACGATATAGTATGGATATTTTGCGGTCATAAACTGAATGGATTCATCAATGGAACCATTCTGATAAGCAAGGGTAATCATGAGGTTCACATCACCCAAAACTGGTTCCTCCAAAACTCCGGAAGCCACGACTCCTTCCAAAGCTTTTACGAAACTCTGGGTAGTCGCAAACTCCATAATCGTATTGGTCGTATAAATCTGTATTTGTTCGAAAAGAAATTCACTATATACTTTCTTACACCGTAGATATGCCAAATACGGAATAACCATATCGACAGCAATAATATAAAAGATAGAAATCAATAAGTTGTAAAAGTATAAGTAAGAGACAACACCCGCAAAAAGAGAGAACGTCACAACCTGAACGGCATACTGTTTGGCAGTGTATTCTTGCCCTAACTCTTTTGTCTTCTCACGAATGACTTTAAAAGAATAAGGAGCAAACTTATCGTACAAAGTACCTGCTTGAGCCGTAATGAATTTATAGACATTCTGTCCTTGGTATTGTCGATAAATGATGATAAAAATCATAATGGCTAACAAAATTACTAATTCCATATTTGTCACCTCATTTAAATTAGTATTGGAACTCGATTTTTTTAAACATTACCGTTTAAATTTTGAATTACTGAACCAGTAATTGGATCTACAATCGGGATACCACCCATTGCAGTTGGTGGTGTAGCAGGAGCACTCGGTACAGGAGGTACAGGTGCAGCCGGAGTCACCGGTGGAACAGTACTAGGAATTTCCGTCGTTGGCGTAGGAATGACAGGCGAAACCGAAGCATTCGGTACTACATTCGGAGTCACCGGAGTCTCTATCGAAGGAACGGTCGGTGTCACTACCGTAGGACTTTCTACTGCCGGTGGAACATTTGGCATCACAGGAGGAGGCGCAAGATTCGAAGGCGAAGTAGAAACCGCTTCAGAAGTTGGTGAAGCAGGAATAGGGTCCGGATTTGGACGAATGGCCGAAGGATCTGGCATAGGAACAGCCGGTGGCACCTCCACCGAAGGAGCCGGCGTCGCTACAACCGAATCACTGGAACCGGACGGCATAGGAACAGTCGGTGGCACCTCTACAGAAGGAGCCGGTTCTTGCGGAACAATCGGTGTCTCTGCAACAGGAGAAACCGTATCCGCTTGAGGAACAGGAGAAACCGGTGGAATCACGGTACCACCAGAAGAGGAATCGGAAGAATCGTTCATAGAATCTGAATTCTCTTGTTCTTGTTGTTCCTTCTCTTCTTGCGCCTTTCTTTCTGCTTCTTTTTCTTGTTGCTCCTTCAAAACCTCTGCTTCATCTTTTTCGCCGATGACATCATCTAGCGATAATCCTTTGTCTTCTTCATTCGCAAAAGTAGTATCTCCTACATCAATATTCTGGGCTGCAAGATAATCGATTAAATGTTGACTAGGATTCTTTTTGACAATTTTTCCACTCATCGTCTTTTGATAAATAATGTTATAGATTGGTTTATTATCTTCATCGATATAAAACTCCGTAATTTCATCAATCTCACGATGAAATTTTTTAAATTTCGGACTGTAATATGCTTTAATATGTACACCCATTTGAACATAACGATAAATCGTATTCAAGAACTGATCTACATCCAAGTCTGTTTCCATCAAAGAATACAAACGATGCGGAATCGCATTTGCTTTATCCGAGTGGATGGTAGACAAAATGTTGTGTCCAGAAGAAATTGAGTTACGAACGGCTGTAACAGCCTCCGCACTACGAACTTCGGAAAGTAAAATCCATTTTGGATTCTGTCTCATACAAGTAACAAGAACATCTGAGTAAGAAGCAATGTTATTTGTTTTCATCGCTACAATATCTCGATGTGGATAAATCTTATCCAAGTGAAGTTCCAACGTATCCTCAATGGTAATGATTTTTTCACTTTCTACTGTATGAGAAGCCAAATATTTTACAAACTCTGTTTTACCTGAACCAGTCTCTCCACACACCATAATGTTACAATGTCCGTGAACACATTTAATTAAGAAATCATGAATATCTTTCGTAACATATTCTTCTTCCAACAAAGTCTCTTCTTTCAAACGAATCTTTGCCGGAGTTTTACGAATAACGAGTGCAATCCCGTTTGTCGCAATCGAATCATGTACGAAATTCATACGTAACTCTGGGCTCTCAGCATCCAAGAAGGGACTAGCATTATTGAACGTAGTACCCATTACATTCGAACACTGAAACGCTAATTTCTCAACGACAGAGTTATTGATATTGGGATTCTCGACACGTAAGGAACCTTGCGTAAGAGAACGAATCCATATTTGCCCATTATTCGTATAAGAAACGTCGGTAATATCATCATTATCGATATATTCCTTAAAAGCCCCAAAATCCAACTGTTCAAATAAGTTATCTTTCATATTGTCCCCTCTTTATTCTTTTTTATTTTATTGTGCAGGAGTTGGTGTAGTAGTAGATGGAGTAGTAAGACTTCCAGTATCTTGCGATAAATCATAATCCGTAAATTCCGTTACATCGTTAATGAAATCTTTTAAACTTTCACTACTAATAGAAACTTCTCCTGGTTCTGTTTTTAAAGATTCATTCGTCGGTACTGGAATAATCGCAACTTCATAGGTTCTTAAATACATTGCTTTTCTTAGTAAAATGTGATATTCCTCTGGTACCGCAAATAAGATTTGAGAAGGCGTTCTGACATTCTCTGAATCCTCAAATACATCTAATCCATTCGCATCAAGAACTGCTAAAACTTTTACGTTACGAAGTAATTTACCTACCATAATTTTATCCTCTGTATCACTCGTCAAATTGTTAATATCAACTCGATTCGTTGCTTTGATATAAATATCAATATAGTTTTCAGGATAAATCTTATTACCATAAGTATCTTCTGTGTTAACGGATAAGTTAACGAGTACCCAATCATCTGGATAATCATATAGAATCGCATCTGGTAAATCTTTTTGATCTACTACAGATCCCACATAGAACAAACTTCCTTCTGGAATCGCACTATCTACATTGACGTATTTATTAATAATCGCACTAGTATCTGTAATAATATCCCCTTTGATCATAGCAAGAGGAACATCTGCAGTAGAAATCATATCCGCTGTAATCTGTGTTCTAGAAGGAATTCTCTCTCTTGCATATGGAACTGTCGTTGGACTTGTCTGTTGTTGTATACGATAGTTATAACCAAGCCACAAAACAAGAACGGCAACAATTCCCAAAATAATGGAAACAGTATTTTTATTTGTTAAAAAACTTTTTATTTGATAACCAACGTTCATTGTCTCTTCCCCTTTCTAATTAATCCACGTCTTCGACGCGACGTTTCTCATAATACTTTGTTTCGAGAATCGCATCCAACGTATTTACAATATCGAAATTATCACCCGCAAAAGAAGCAATCGTATTCGTACCTACTTGAATACTTACTTTTGGCGGTGTTTCATTGAAATCAATGATTTTGATTCGATAATTGGTAGAGGCAGAAGCAGAGTCCGCGAATCGGCGGACAAAGCTTTCTAAAAATTTCTCTCTATCAACACGAATAATTCCACCGGAAGCACTGTAATAACCATAGTCAACTGCATCAATCATCGCAGCTTCCGTTGTTTCTTTTAGTAAATAATAATCTAGTTCATTTCCATTTTGATAACTCTGTATTAGGTTAACACAAGTAAGTGTTAAAACACCAAGAATAATAACCGCAACAATAACCATTCCTTTACTCATACGAACCTCCTAATCATCACAAGTGCTTCCATAAGATTTCGTGTTGTTACATACTGCAACATCTTGTCTCTTCGTAGCACTATAGCCAGAACTATAAGTAACATAATCTGCATTATTAAGGAATCTACTGGTACATACATCTCTTCCTCGAATATTCGCACAACTCATATCGTAATCTAAATAGTTCTCGCTTCCATCTTCGTTATAATCTTCCACATTTTTGTTATATCTACGAATATTTAAAATTTGTTGTGTTGTTAAAACAATATCGTAATCTACCTCTTCTGGATCACTGTAAATAGAATATCCCTTATCTTCAATATCTCGCGTCAATCCAATTGGATCTACCTTATAATTCAATAAACTATAAAGTCTACCATCAGGATTGTAGGCAACTGCGGCACCATCCGTCCAGTTCCATCTTGGATTTCTCTCATTTGGGAACTCGTCTGTTAATTCAATCGTACGATAGATGAAGGTAATTCCTCCATAATCTAAACCACCATTACTACATTCTGGACAATTGTCTCCTCCATCACCAGGTCCACCACCAGTTCCATCACCAGGTCCTCCTGTACCATTTCCATTTGGTCCATACGGAGAAAGTGTTGGATCATCTGGTTGAATAAACAAATCATTATATACACCATAGTAACAATTAATTTGTTTACTGAATCTTCCACCCGTACCAAAACTAGAAACATTGACTGTAATGGTATCCTGCTTCTTTCCTTGTGACCAATAAGATTCATCAGAAAGCAATTTTACAGACTGTTCATAATCTTCCGGAATTACAACATTGACATTTCTACTTAATAAGTTAGTGTAATACCGATACTCTTTAGAATAGAAAGAAGATGCAGTAAAGGAAGTACGTTGTAAAGTGGTAGCTCCACTCTTCGAACTGTAAGCGTAATATCCTCCACCTTTTTTATAAACCGCATTTCCATTTCTTCTGTTAAGATACGCTTCTGCAAGACGAACACTGACAGTTGTCTCGGTGCTGTTCTTCGTACAAAAAGTAGCACTAGGACCACCAGAATCTCCTAAAGCAACTGTAGAATTACCACCTGGACAACCAGAACTCGTCTCTTTACTAGAAACAATATCGTTTGTGTCTACTTCGTAAACATAAGCAACACCATTTTTTTCAAGATAAGAATCAGCGATTCGAATCTTATAATTTCCTGTATTTTGGACTTGATTCGTTAAAGCCTTAGCAGCATCAAGTTCACTTTGTGATTGACTAATATCATGATCATAATCTGCTTGTGGATTCCAAGAACATCCTGCAGGTCCAACGGTACTGACGGCAGAACAAGAAGCTCCAGCAGCATCACAACCCGTAGAGATATCCGTTTCTACAGTGTCGTTACCACAAGATGCGATACAATGGTAAACATCAAAATCTACTCCGAAATCCGCACCAGAAGCAGATTTGTTACATCCTGGATCGCTCAAACTCCAAGTATGCACAATGTTTGATGTTCTTTCAACATTTAAGAAGTCTTTTCTATCCAACGCAAGTTTTTCATTCAAACTTGATAAATCCCTAGAAGATTTACTTCCATAAACATCTGAATAACAACTATTGATACACTCTTGTGAATAAGTACCTCCATCACAAGACTGAACACAACTATCAAAATCAGAATTTGGACCAGCATGACTCATCGTCGTACCATTAGGAAAGGTACATACAGCCCTACAAGAACTATAACATTGTGGCTTTCTAATAGCTTTTGCTTTTTGATAAATCGTACATTCACGAATGGCCTTAAAAGAAGAAGTGTAAGTAAATCCGCCACCAGCACGAACTAATTTTGCATGATCATAATTTACTTCATAACGTTCCTGACAAGAAGCCCCCCAATAAGTGCCACTATAAGAACCCACGATTCGATATTGTTCAGCATAATTCCGTCCACTTCCATCATCACAGTATAAACCAGTACTACTATCTACTGGAGAATAAGCAGCATTCTCTTGTTCATAACTAGCTGGAAAAAGTGCTTTTAATGTTTGATAATCTTGTTGAATCTGTTGTTTCAAATTTGTTAAATCGGTATAGGATATCGTTTTATTAACAAAACACATCGGCGAATAAGAACTTTTTAAGGATGCAACCAGTTCATTTGCAGGTTTACTTGCATCATAATAAATTCCTTTAGATACCATATACCTAATATAATTTTCAATATCCGTACAACCATATGATGCCGGATCCGTATACGCAGGGTTCGCAACCTCCCCCTCACCAACGGAATCAATCACCAAGTCCGCTTTTGCTATATAAGTATTATTACATGGAGAAGAACTATCATTCAAATATACTTCAAGTAACATTTGATTCGTTGATATAGTTTCACCTTCAATATTAAGTCCTGAAGGCTGAACATTATCAATAATGAAATATCCATTCTCTTTACGCAAGAAAGTCATCGTACCATCTGATTGCGTATTTGCCGTATTCGGTTCACCATGACCCGTAACCAAACGTATTTTAGCCTTTCCATTATAAATGTCCTTAATTCGAACTTGGAAAAGAAGTGTCGTTGGATTCAAAGACATCTCAATATACTTGTAACGATATTTCCCATTGACTTGCTCTGTATCCAAAAGTGAATGATTTTGGAAAAGATTTTTTTCATCATTCGTAGGACAAGTTTTAATCTTTCCACCATCATTATTGTCAACATAACAAGACCCTGTCTTAAAAGTTACGTCGATTTTGTATTTTGCCTTTTCAGCCTCCGTTATACCTTCCGGAAAAGCAACATACCCACTCTTTAGAGCAGCCTCATCAATCATCGAAGGTTGCACTGCCGTTGAAACATTGGTATTCCAAGTGACACCATATAATCCGCTCGACACACAAACATCGTATGATTGAACCACATCTTCCGCTTGGACAACAGATAATCCCGCAAAGAGAGAAACAATTGCCACCAAAGAAAAAGTGATAAGTGCCATAGCTTTCTTTCTCATATCTTCACCTCTCTATTATTCTATAAGTAATTATAACATACTTTTATTTTTTGTGTTACTTTTTCTACTTTATACATCAGAATTTTTTATAAGTGCTTTATAATTCTCGCTCTTCGTTACACGATAAGCTTCGATTTTCTCCCCTTCTCGAAGAAGTCTTGCATCGATGGTGAATTCTTGATTTTGATTTACTCCAAAATATCTTGTGCAAGTCTTTAAACTAAGTAAGGTATCCTTTTCATTTACATCGATATCATAATCATAGATACTATTTTTACGTACGCGATCAATATAATCTTTTGTTACTTCTTCTGTTTTAAAACTAGAAGAATCATCGACATCATAATCGTCGAACCCAATCGCATAAATCTTATAGATATACTCATTCTCTCCTTTTGTATAACTAATATACAAATTCTCTTGAGCGAAATCTTCGTAAACAAATGCCATCAATCCTTCGAATGCTTTGAGTTCAGACATATCACGGATAGGTGTACTGGAAAGATTCACAAGATTATGTCCTAAAATGGTTTCCCGATTTTCTCCTGTTACATAGTTAGGACTTCTCCACGCATATTCCAAAATATCATTACTAGAAACATACTGTGTTTCCTTAGCATCGCTAGTTAAGAAATAATTGAGTACTGGAAAATTTACATTTGTTCCTTGTACCTGTAGCCATCCAACAGCAGCAGCGCCTTGATAAGAGAAATTTAATAAATCCTCTCTGTGGTCTTCAAAAGATACATGAATTTCTTTCAACGGCTCTAACTCTTCTTTCAGATTCTTTCTTACCGTAGCATAGAGCCCAACACTACCGATAACGACAAGAAGAACAGCAAGAATCGAAACCGCCATTCTCTTCCTATTGATTTTTACTTTCTTTGTCCCTTTCTTCATAATTTCACCTCTCATCTATATTATATAAGGACTAGCTTCTGTTCCTTTTCCAGACTTGATTTTCATACTACCATTGATATACAATGTAACTTTTAACCCCAAATTACTCATATTGAACGTTCCAATTTCATAAACAACTCCATTGGAAGTATTTGCCTGATAAGCAATATCAGAACCAAGGGCATGGTCAGAATACAATTGTGTTTTCTTATGGGTCTCCACATTGTTATTGGCTCCAGAGAATAAATCGACCGTCGAAGCCAAAAACAATCGGGCACTTACCGTTTCTTTTTCAAATTGATCGTAAGGAAGACTTTGATCATTGGTAAGAATCTGAAATTTCTTTGTTAGAATATTATCTTCATCTAAAAATTCAACAAAATCTTCATTCAAGATATATCCAGGATTATTTTCATCATCTAAGTTATATTGATAATTTTCGATATCATCTATTTTGACCTGTAACTCACTACCTGTAGAATTGTTGATTAAAGGCTTCGTACCAATTAATTTCACACTACCATCTTGATCAATTTCATTAATACGGAACGTTTGTCCTGAAAAATTCACATATTCTCCCACTAAACGAGTACGAATCTCGTCGTGTTCCTTTCCATATTCATAATCGTATAATTTATAAGGGGTTTCCTTTGTACCATTTCCTTCGGTAACATACATATCTGCTTTCAATGTAAGAACTGGTTTAATAGGTGGAATCATAGAAGAATCATATTTGACATAAAGCCAATCATGGGAACCAATACTTGTACCATCCACCAATCGATTTGCCAAAAGACTCGTAAAGGAATTTCCATAATTCGTAGAACTTCTCTGATTCAAAACAGTCTTTTGAAATTCATCGACGGATAACAATCCAACTTTTGCTTTGACCGTTTCCGTACAAGAACCGCTAAAGTCTGTCATACTTGCGACATCTCCCACACAGAAATTCGTATCCACTACGTATTGATCGGCATCATGTAGTCTCTTATAAAAGACCTCATTGAGCCATGTTTCAACACTAGAACCTTCATAAGAATCCCCTATGTATCGAAGATTACTCAAAATATCTTCACTAACTACTTTGACACTTCCATCTTCATTTACATTAATGATTCGGAAAACCATACCAGAGAAAATAACATAATTATTACTAACCGCACCTTTAAAATAATGACTCTCATCGGTACTAGACTTCACAATCTCAGTCAAATTTCTTCGTACATTCACGGTTCTCGTAACGACGGCTTGATTATAGTGACTATCACGAACCTTATAGGTAACTTGGTAAACGCCTGGCTTCGTAACATCCACATTACTAGCGTCAATTTCTACTTTGTCCGTTTTCAAAGTTCCATCTACCGCATCGGTAACTTTTTTCACACCCATTTCTTCGTATGGTTGATTGTGATTCAAGATAATTTCTTTCTCCCCATTGAGTTCAATGACTGGAGGTTCATGATCGACCTTCGATTCGTATCTACCACATTTTAAATAGACAAAGTATTCATACTCTCCACCTTCATTATGGACACGAACCCAACTAGTATCCTCACAAACTTTATGTGTTTTAGGAACATATAACCCTTGAATTCGTTTTTCAGATAACAACTTCGCGAGTGTTACCTCTTTCGTATCTCCCTCTTTCGGAAGAAGTTCCGGTCGGTATTGATAATAGCGCTGTACCTCTTCTAGGAAAATATCTTCTTGATCTTGAAAGACCGCATAATAAGAGAAAAAGAAAACCCACGATAAATACCCAATCAAACAAAGACCAATTCCAATACCAGACAAGATGAGACATTTCTTTAAATTTTTATTACTAAGTATCCAATTCATTTCATTCACCCTTTATCTTATAAATATATTGATAACTCCGAACGGTAAAATACAATTCAATCGACTCGGCGTTTTTGATATCATTACTAACCACCAAATATAAGTGTTTTCCTTGATAAGTATCTACAGGGTAACGAATCGATTCTTCCTTATAGGTATCACCGACTTTATAACGAACTTTTCCATATTTTTGAACAAAGGCTAAAAACTGTGCTTTGGTTCCTTCTTCAAAATTCATCTTTAAATGTAAAATTGTATTTCCTGCTTTGGAAGTCATATCTCTTTCAAGAACAGGACAAGTAGTAGGATTACATTGTTCATAACGATAGCGAATCGTATCGGCAATTTCTAAATCTCGAAAAGTAAAATTCCATTCCTGATTTAAATTAATAGGAACTTTTAACGTTTCCTTGAGAGAAGCACTTCCCTTTTCAATAAAACCACTGATATCTCTTGTCGACAAAGAAATTCTTTTTGGATGATGGGCAAGAGAAAGGGTTTGATACGTCAATAAGAATTCACTCTTTTCGGTAGGAGCGGCAATTTCAAAAACAAATAACCAATCTTTGGAACTGGCTGCCTCAATTTTATCTCCCTTTTTAAAAAGGGTTCCCATATCCGCAAACGATAAATTGTATCGATCCGTCGGTACGTAATAATCACGATCAATATACAAATAGAAATTATTTGGATCGAAACGAACCTCTCTAGAGGTTTTATTCGCAATCGTGGCATCTAGGATAAAGAAATAGCGGTCTTTATTGACTATATTTCCTGTATAATCACGATTCGTAATATAAGACTCATGAGTCGTAATCGCTAATCCATTTACTGATAAAGTTTCTCCTGGATGATACACTTTATTTTCTACAAAGGCATAACGATAAATATTAAAACCCGCCAATAAAACAACAAAGACAAAAATCACGCTAATTGTAAATTTATTTTCTAAAAAGAAATATTTAAAATGACGATATGTTTTACGAAAAGCCCGGATATAACGATCTTTATCAAACGAAACTTCTACCTCGACCTCTTCACGGTCTTCTTCGTTTACGTCTTCAAAATCTTTATCGACACCAAATCCAAAACTCTTTAAATCTAATCCAATCGAACGAATCACAAGTAAGAAAATAACTGGATAATAAGGAATCGAGACCATGAACGACAAATCTCGCACCACTAAAGCGGAAGATAAATCAAACGTAGCGGAATTAATCGTTACCGTAAAGTAATAAAAGACAAAAGAAATTAAAACGATATTGAGAATTCCGACGATGAGAATCAAAAAATAGGAAATATATGGCTTGTCTTTCCGTTTTAATAAAAATCCTAAAATAGCGGAGACAAGAACCACGAAGACAAGGGAACCAATGAGATAAAAATTAACGTAATTCGTAACGGCATCTAACCGAACATTATAGATACCAGTCGTTACATAGTCTCTAACGAAATTATATAGAGACAAATCACGCCATAATACGAAGCCAACAAGAATCAATAGGATTAAATTGATTTTCCTGAAGTGTTTCATCAAAAAAGCATATGGCTTTCTAAGTATCACTGTAATCCCTCCCCTATTATCTATTCTTAATCATTATATCGTATTTTTTTTAAAATGGAAAGAGATAATTCAATAAAAAAATAGAAACCTTTCTTATAAAGAAAATGACCCGGGAATTTATCAGTTTTGAAAGAGAAAAAATGAGGAAACCATTATAAAATGGTTATTTTTTTGTCAAATTTTCA
>CANQHQ010000012.1 GCA_947623825.1 uncultured Bacilli bacterium | reverse complement strand
GTATACGGTTCTTGTCCACTTTCTCCATCTTTTTTCAAAACATAATCAACTTTGAACTTTCCATTCACTCCTTTACATGCCAAAGGAATCGGATCAGACTCATGCATCAATGTCCCTGCTTCATCATAACAGTTCAAATAATACTCATAGTTATACCCATCACTACTTCTTTTCCGTAAGATGACACTTCCACTACAAGTAATTCCCTCTTCCTCTACTAATTCTTCATCTAGTAAGGCTTGATAGGGAATATTAAAACAGTCCGCTGTTTCATTATTAAATTCTCCTCGATAATTCTTGGCATATACTTTCGCTGCCTCATGAACAATTTTTTCATGAATACGATATTTCTTTTGCGAATTATTATACGTTAAATTTCGAACGGAAGGAATGGCAATTACCATGACCAATCCCATAATAATCACTACCGTCAACAATTCGATTAATGTAAACCCCTTATTCTTCATCTTATCATCTACTTTCTAGTAAAATTATACCCTCTTCTATCCCTTTTTAGCAAGGAAAAAATAAAAGACAAAAAAAAGAATCATATCCGATTCCATTGATTCTTTTTTATTTTCTTTTCATAGAATTAGAAGCATATAAACCAAAAGTGAAAACAGCACCTGCAAGTCCTAAATAAGAAAATCCTTCTGCTTGATGATTTCCAAAATAGTAATCAACATATGCTTGATCTCCACCAGCATTTTTTACGATAGAAGCATACGTATCTCCTGCCTCAATTTTCTTATATCCAGCAAGTCCTAAAAGAGCAGTAGAAATAATCGTGATAAACAAAAGCACGTAGTAAAGAATCGAAACTCCTTTTTTCTTTTCCACAACCTTTGTAGTTTCTACAAGCACCTCTTCTTCAACGATATCTTGCTTTGCCTCTTTTTTCACACTGTTTTTTTCTTTTTCGTTTTTCTTCTTTGTTTCTTCTTTTTTCATTTACTTATCCCTTCCCTCATAATAAGTATAAAAAAGGAAAGAAAGAAAGTCAAGAATTCCCAGTCGTTTCCTGCAAAAGAAAAGAGCTTTTCGCTCTTTCACCATCTTATCTTAAGAATAAAACACGTAATCTGGAATCCACTTTGATGAGTCTTCCGAAACGATCTCTCCCATTATCTAATGATGTCATAATATTTCCATCTTTACTATTCGTAGAAGCTGTAAGATATAAATTACTCTTATCTGTCGTAATAGAAGTTAAGTAATCGTTGTTACTTCCTCCAAAAACAGTTTTTCCCTCCATATTTCCGTTGAAATCAAATTTAACTAGAATCCCTGTTTTCATTTGCCCATCTGTGAATATTTTAAGTCCAGAATCCTTAGAACTACTAAATCCTACAGCAAAAAGATTGTTACCATAAGGAATAAGGGCATGATATCGTTCCAAACCACTTCCACCAAATACTTTTTCAAATAAGAGATTTCCGTCATAAGAATACTTCAAAAGTAAGGCATCTGTATTATTTGTCTCTCGACTCTCTTTCTCTTCATTGTTAGGTAAAATCTTTTTTGCTCCCGTAATGTAGAGAGATTGATTTGCCTGAATAATGTCGGTAAAACCAAGCGAGTCCGTATACTCATATTCTTTGGTCCACTGAGGAACTCCATCAATGGTATAACAAGAAAGAATTCCGATATCATCCATTTTCTTTCCAACCGCATAAAGGTAGTCTCCTACTACCACGCCCCCACGATATATTGTAGCGTCTTGGTCAAATAATTTTTCATAAACCAATTGCCCAGAAAAATTATATTTAGCGATTAATGCCCTCGTCTGTAACGAATCGTCTTGTGATACGGAACCAGCACCAACAACCCAAATACCATCAGCAACGGAAAAAGCTTCATAGAATTCCGCCTGCCCCCCACTTGGTTCTGAGTTTTCCCAAACAAGATTTCCTTCCTTATCGTATTTCACAATGATAGCTGTTTTTTTATCATTTTCTTTCTGATCCACGGATCCAACCGCAACATATCCATCCGAAACTAAAATCACGGATTGAAAAGTAGAATTAGATTCTGAATCATAAGCCTTTTCAAATAGGGCTGTTCCTTTGGAATCGTATTTCATTACCTTCGCAACTTGTTTCTTTTCTAAAGGAGAATGAATTTTACTATATTGAAAATCACTACTACCCACAACGACAATATCACTCTTATCCAACAAGACATCATTCAAAATATCATGACCAGAAGTAGAACTTAACGTCTCTCCTTGTTGAAGTCCACGAATCACATCAATTCCAATCACCAAAAGAAAAGTCAAAATCAAAAGGAAAAGAACTTGATGACGAGGTCGTGCATGCTTCCTTTCTTCTTTCTCTAATTTCTGATATTGTTTCGGACTAATATAAACGGCCTTTTTCTCTTCTTTTTTATTTTTCTTCTCTTTCTCTTTTTTTGGAATATTCTTTTTCTTGTTTAAATTTTCCTTCTTTTTAGACCCGCTTCGTTTTGTCTCTTTTTTTTCAACTTCTACTTTTTTCTTCTCTGTATTTTTCTTTTCGACTTTTTTCTTCGCATTCGCTTGTTGACTTTTCTTTTTCGCTTTCTCCTGCGCTCTTTCTTTGGTAGAACGAACTTGGGAAGAAGGTGTAGTAGAAATCGTTTTCTCTAAAGGTTTCTCTTTCAATAACTGATTTTGCTTGATAGAATTTGTTTTTTGGGCTAGCACTGTTTTCTTTTTAGAAGAAGAGGCATCCCCTTTTTTTACCTTTTTCTTCTTAGGTTCTTTACTAATGGCACGATGGGAAGACGTACCACTCTTTGTTACAACTTTTGTCTCCTTTTTCTCCTGTGCCATTTTCTCACTCCTCTTCTTAACAATAACTTCCTAAGTAATACTTTTTCTTTCCACGACGAACAATCACATATTTTCCTTCGATGGCTTGTTCTCTAGTAACCATGAAATCAAAGGAAGATACGAGGGTTCCATTCAATGTAATACTGTTACTAGAAATTAGTTCACGTGCTTCTCTCTTACTTGTAACTATACCATTATTTACTAATAAATCAAGAATATTTATGTCATTTTCCAAAGAAAAATTAGGTACTCCCTTAAAAACCGTTTCCAACTCTTTCGCCGTTAGATTTTTCACATCTCCACTAAAAAGAACCTGACTTAATTCTAACGCATGAAGATATTCTTCTTCTCCATGAATATCGGTGATAATTTCTCTCGCTAAAGCCTGTTGAGCCTCCCGTAATTCAGGATGTTCCTTATTGGAAACTTCCAACCGTTGGATCTCCTCCACAGATAAGAACGTAAACACTTTTAAGTAAGAAATGACCATCTCGTCATCGGTATTAATCAAGTACTGATATAACTCGTAAGGGGAGGTCTTTTCTTTATCTAACCACAAAGCATTTCCTTCACTTTTACCAAATTTATTTCCATAGCGGTCTAAAATCAAAGGCATCGTGAATCCATAAGCTTCTTTTCCAAGAATCTTTTTAATGAGTTCAATTCCCGTCGTAATATTTCCCCATTGATCCGACCCTTCGACTTGCAACACGCAGTTTTTCGTACGGTACAATTCTAAAAAATCGTTTCCCTGAATTAATGTATATGAGAATTCGGCATAAGTAATACCAGAATCTAATCTACGACGAATGATATCTTTATTCAACATATAACTGACATTGATGTATTTTCCAATATCTCTTAGAAAATCTAGAAAACTAAAATTCTTCGTCCAATCGTAATTGTTTACAATTTCCGCTTGCCCCTCAAATAATCGATCGACTTGCGCCCGAATTCCCTCTAAATTTCGTTCAATCGTCTCTTTCGAAACAATTTCTCGTTCCGCGGTCGGTCTAGGATCCCCAATTAAGCCGGTAGCGCCTCCTACCAATAAAATCGCATGATGTCCTGCCTTCGCCAAACGTTTCGCCGTTACCAAAGAAGAATAATGTCCTAAATGAAGGCTCTCCGCTGTAGGATCCGTTCCCCAATAAAAAGAAATCTTCTCATGATCAATTTTATTTTTTAATTCCGGACTAGAAACATCTTTAATAAGTCCTCTCCATTCTAATTCTTCATATAAAGTCATTTTATCACCTCAAATTTTTTTACTTTTTCTCTATTATTTAATTTATGTAGAATCAATCGACTAGAAACCTGATACTCTTTCGCTAAAGAAAGAAGAAGTTCGGGTGTAATAGAACGATAAGAATAAATCTCGTCGGGTACCAACAAATCAACGGCATACCGATACGCTCGTGGATCGAAACAATCTTCATCTAAGTGCACACAAGCATAGTCTTCTCTCGGTTTCGAATACAATTCGTAATTCGCGAGTAAATAAACAACAAAAAATCGTTTCGTAGATAATTCACAATCTTCGGAAATACAAATGGTTCGATTTACACCAATTTTTCTTTGTTTCGAAATCAAACCTGCCCGAAGCGTTCCCATATCCCGATAAGAATTCAATAACGGATGGGAAGAACAAAACAATTCCACTGAAAAGCCAAACTTCTTCGCCAAAGTCACCGTATCAGTCACTCTTTGTAATTTTAATTGATCCAACAGTTGCATTGGACTTGAAAATCTTAAATTCTGTATACGCTCCACAAAATCCCCCCAAAAAAGAAAAAAATTCCAAGGGACAGGGACGAAAACCTCGTGGTACCACCCTGCTTCTTAGAATTTTTCTAACTCTCTTTGATAACGGAATCTCTTCCGGTTTAGCTCACACTTTTGTACTTCGTCCTTTCCCTATCATTCGTTTTCAGCAACCACGAACTCTCTTTTAGAATCAGGAAATTCCTACTATAAAATGGTCCTCGCTAAATGTCCTTATCATAGCACAAAACAACTGAAAAGCCAAGATTTATTTTGCCTTTTTCGCCTTTTTATCTTTCTCTTCTAAACGTTCTAACACTTCTTTTACTGCTTCAATCGTCTTTTCCCGTACTTCGTTAGCGGCCTTCTCTAATACAGGAGAACCTTTCTTGACTGCCAAATCGACCAATTCTTCACATTTTTCTTTTAAATCTTGTCCTTTTTCTTTGGCAATTTGTAAGGCTTTTTCTCGATCTAAATCACGAAGTTCTTCTTTAATTTCATCGATTTTATCCTCGATTTGTTCTTTTACTTCCTCGATATCGATTTCCTTTGCCTTCTTCATAAGCTCATCCATTTTTTTCTTTAAATCTCTTCTCGTTTCACTACCAGCCTTTGGCGCAAACAAGATTCCTAATCCTGCCCCTACGGCAGCCCCTAACAAAAATTTTCCTGCTCCACTGCTTTTCTTTTCTTCTTTACTCATAATCTCTCTCCTCTTTCTTTTCTTTCTTTTTTCTTTTTGGAATCACTTTTCCAACGATTGATGTGATGGTACTGACAATACTATCACTGAAAACAGACAACGTATCGGTAACACTATCAATCACATGAAATAGTCCATTGAGCGAACGCGTCTTATCTTCGATATCATCCAAAATATGATTTGCCTTATCGACCGTTCCAATCAACTTAACGACAAGAATAATCAATACGATTAATAACAAGATGACAAGTACACCAATCAAAATCGGAAACATTTCCATCATTGCATCCATTCTTTCTACTCCCTTTCTTCATAAACGGAATCAACCAAATCAAAGAGATTGTTTTCTAAGTTGTTTTCTTTCTTTCCTGTCTTCTTTTCACTCTTTGGTGGTTCATCCGATACTTCCTCTTTTGTAATTCTACTTCTGCGTCCTGTTGCTTTCTCATATCGTTCATCTTTATAGTCTACATTATATTCTAACCCTAAATCTTCAAAATATTCCTCGGCATCCGCAATCGTGACTTTCTCAACCGAAGGCGCTTCTCCTGTATCGGTCATATCATAAAGTAAACTATCCTCATACTCTTCGTTTTCAGGAACATACGTTGGTGTCTTAGGAGATTCCTCTACGTCACTATTCGCGATATCATCTTCTAACGTACCGAAAGCCTTGTTTCGAACGAAATCTAAATCTACATTTTTTCGTGAAACATAACTACTAGGTTTATCTTTTTTATCGACTACTTCTTCTTTTCGATAATTCTTATCTAGAATTCCATAAATAGGAGAAATAATGGGAGTTGGTTTAAATCCTGTTTTTCCAGCGCCAACATTCGAATACGGTTTCCCATCTTTTGGCGTATCCATCCCTACTCCGTCGTAGATTAAAGAAGGATCTCCCCCATAAACCTTTCGTTCTTCTTTCTTCGGTTCCTCTACTACTGTCTCTTCCGATACATCAATAAAATCTTCATCTTCAAAATAAGGAATTCCCGTATCCGGTTTCAACAACTCATTGTCTCTCTGACTCACAATCTCCGGTTCCTTCTTTTCTGACACAACTTCTTCTTCCGGTTCCTCTTTCACTGGTTCCACAACCAAAGGAGAAGGTTCTACTTTCTTAGCCACAGGTGGTTCTTTCTCTTTTTCTTTCTCTTTTCGCTTGGCTTTATTCTTTTTACTTTGTTCCTCTTCTTCTAAATCTACATACTCTTCTTCTTCAAAAAAGGTATTTTTCAATTTCTCTAATAATCCCATAAAGCACCTCTTTCTTACTCTAAGTCACCATCAATATCTACTTTATCTTCATCTATTCCGTCTAACCATCGATCCATTTCTTCTTCTTGGTAATCCAAAAAGCTCTTTCCATCTTCTCTTTTTGGTTTAAAGATATTGAAATTTTCTTCATTATAATCTAAGGCCTTATCCCCAACCAAAGTATTCAACACAGCATCCTGATACTGAACACTATTCAAGATATAAGCCATCTTTGTCACGGTTTCTTTTAAATCTTCCTTTTCTACATACGCCTCTATCTTAGAATAATGATACATGAACTCTACAAAATATTTTGTAGAAATTTCTGTAATTTCCAAATAACCTTGTTTTCCGTTTTGATCGATCTTCATAGAAAAGTAATTCTCTGTTCCTTCTTCGTATTCACTTTCCACTTTATGATAATAAGACAAAACATCGACATACAAATACATCTTTTTATGCTTATAATAAAGAATCGAATTCAATCCTTGATTTCTCTTTAATAAGACCCCTTTCGGTAGATAATACGAATACCCCTCTAAAGAAACATTTTTTAAATGGATATCCTCTACCAACAAATCATGTACCATTTCTTGATAGGTCTGTTGTTGTACTTGAACGAGTGAACATCCACTCAAAAGCAATGTCAGAGAAAATAATATCGCTAATTTCTTCATAACCCACCTACTATAATTTATTATATCAAATTATTTTCGAAAGAAAAATAGATTTAATCTTTTTTTACTAGATTCGATACATTTTTCTTCGCATGAACATAAAAAATTGGTTTTCCTTTCTTCGAAAATTTTTCTTCGTATTCACTCATGACATTTCCTTCGATAGAAGATTGATGTAAATCGAGAGAAACCTCTAATAACTCATACCCATGTTGCGTAAGAGAGACCAAAGAATACTCAAATAAATGAGGATTATCTGTCTTTTGAATGATGGTTTCGTCTTGAACAAAAATCGAATCATATTTATTTAAAAAGATAGGACTCGTCAATCGACGATTGGCTTGTCTTTTCTTCGGCCAAGGATCAGAAAAATTCAAATAAATCGTTTCCACTTCCCGAGAAAAGACTTCATCGATTTCTAAAGCATTCATTCGAATCATACATAAATTCGGAACCCCTTCAGGAATTTTTTCTAGTGCCCGTGCAATCACACTATCATACTTTTCAATTCCAATAAAATTCCATTCCGGATGCGCAAGAGCCATACCAAGAATAAATTGCCCTTTTCCTGTTCCAATTTCTACATGAATCGGTTGATTCTTTTCAAAAAAAGTATTCCACTTTCCACAATAATCTTTTGGATTCTTAACGAGATAAGAAGAAGCATCCATAATTTGTTGTTTATTTTTTACATTTCTAAGTCTCATTCCATCACCGACTTTATTATATAACATATAATAAAATAAATAAAGGAGATGTTTTATGAATAATCAAATGGATCCGAATTACCTAAATCCAAACCCTTTCGGATTTCCTGGAATGCCTCAAAGACCAAACTGTAATTGTTCTCAAGAACTAAAAAGACTCGAAAACAGAATATTCAATCTCGAAAGAGAAATGAATCGAATTCGTTCGAGAGTCAATCGTTTAGAAAACAATTTCGGCGGAACTTCTTTCTCATCCAGTGAACCAGAAAACAACTACACATCGAACTATAATCCAAATAGTTATAACCTCATGTAAGAACCGAAAACGGTTCTTTTTTCGTGAGAAAAAAAGAAAATTTCAAAAACAGATAGATAGAATAAGAAAAGAATGGTAGAATAGAACTAAAGAATCAAAGAAGGTGGAAGTATGGGAATTGTCGCAGTAAAAAATCTATTTAAAAAATTGGCAAGTCAATGGAATAGTGGCTTTTTTTATGTCGTAGATGGAAAAACACTAAAAATGGTACTAGAAAAAGATATCGAATTCTCGAAGAAAAACAAATTAGAAGCCATTAACGAGTTTTATCTTTATCTAGACGGAAAACAACATCACGTAATGGTATGGGACTACTCTTTTTCTTCCAAAGAGAAGAAAGAAAAAAGGGATTATATATTTCCTATGATGAAGAAGAGTTTCATACTCCGGAAGAATTCTATCAGGCTCATATCGATAAAATTCCTGGTTACTTTAAAATTGAATTATTATGGGCAGATGACGACACGTTAAATAGTTTTAAAAAGGCGCATCCAGAATTAAAAGTGGAAGACTATTAAAAAGAGGGCAAAATGGAAACAGTTACAACGTATATTCTTTTATTCTTTATTTATTCGTTCTTAGGATGGTTAATGGAAATTGGAGTAACCATCGTACAAGATCACAAACTAGTCAACCGAGGATTTCTAATTGGTCCTTACTGTCCCATTTATGGATTTGGATGTTTACTCATCCTCATTCTTTTAAAAAAATATACTTCGGAACCTCTCTTACTATTCATAATGGCCATCGTCATTTGTTCCCTTCTCGAATACATCACAAGTCTTTATATGGAAAAAATCTTCCATGCGCGGTGGTGGGATTACAGTAATCGAAAAATGAATATCAACGGAAGAATTTGTTTAGAAACAATGATTCCCTTCGGCATTTTAGGAATGGGAATCGTCTATATTGTGAACCCGTTCCTTCTTAAAATCATTCATACATGGCCAACCAATCTAATCCAAATCATTGCCATCTTTTTAACCATATCTCTCCTTATAGACTTTTCCATTTCCACCAAAATTATTTTCAACTTTAGAAAAGAAATGAAATCTCTAGAAAAGGATTACACGGAAGAAATTTCTAAAAAAGTAAGAGAAATTCTTGTAAAACGTGGATATCTCCATAAACGTTTAATAAGTGCCTTCCCACATATGGAAACGTATAGAGAACACTTAGAAAACTTGCGAAAAGAAATTAATAGAAATCTAAATAAAGAAAGAAACAAAAAAGATTAGTCTTGTAATGAACTAATTTTTTTTGTGGTATAATGGTACAGGGACAAAAGAAAGCCGTCTCATAAATAGTCAATAGAAAGAGGTTCAAACATGATAAAAAAAATACTAAAATCTGTAAGAGAATATAAAAAAGCAACCTTGCTAACTCCTTTTTTTGTTAGTATCGAGGTAATTTTGGAAGTATTAATTCCATTCTTAATGACCAAAATGATCGATGATGGAATCAATCAAAGTAATTTAAACGTGATTTATCTCATTGGAGGAATCCTTGTCGTGATCTCAATCCTTTCTCTGATCGCAGGATGGTTATCAGGAAAATATGCTGCCCTCGCTTCGAGTGGTTTCGCCAAAAATCTACGACAGGATATGTATTATAAAATTCAAGACTACAGTTTTTCTAATATCGAATCCTTCTCATCTTCTAGTCTTGTCACGCGTCTAACTACCGATGTCAACAATATTCAAATGACCTATCAAATGATTACAAGAATTGCCATTCGGGCACCGATGATGTTACTATTTTCCCTCTTCATGGTATTTTCGATTCATCGCAAATTATCTCTCATTTTTTTAGTAATCATTCCTATATTAGGTTTCTGTCTCATCTATATTGCCAATAAAGCACACCCTTTATTCGAGAGTGTGTTCCATACTTACGATATCTTAAATAATCGGGTCCAAGAAAACGTACGAGGAATTCGTGTCGTAAAATCTTACGTACAAGAAGAAACCGAAATCAAAAAATTCGATCAGATCTCTAATAAGATTTATCAAACCTTTTTAAAAGCAGAAAAATTAGTCGCATGGAATACTCCTATTATGCGTCTTTGTGTCTATAGTTCGATTATCCTTATCTCTTGGATTGGATCCACGTTTGTCGTAGGAGGAAGTCTAACGACAGGAGAACTAACCGGAGTCATTACGTATGCAGCGCAAATCTTAAATAGTTTGATGATGCTTTCGATGGTCTATGTAATGTGTATTATTTCTATCCCATCCATGGAAAGGGTCGTTGAAGTATTAGAGGAAAAGCCAACCATTGTAACGCCAGAAAATCCAATCAAAGAAGTAAAAGATGGTTCGATTCAATTCGAAAATGTAAACTTCAGTTATAGTGAAAAGAAGAAAAAATACGTTCTAAAAGACATCAATCTTCAAATTCAATCTGGCGAAATGATTGGAATCATCGGAGGAATCGGTTCTAGTAAAAGTAGTTTAGTTAACTTAATTCCGAGACTTTATGATGCCACAACTGGTTCGGTCAAAGTAGGAGGAAAGAATGTCAAAAATTATGATTTAAATACTTTGAGAGATTCTGTAGCGGTCGTTCTTCAAAAAAACGTTCTTTTCAGTGGAACCATCAAAGAAAATTTACGTTGGGGTAACAAAGAAGCAACTTTAGAAGAAATGAAAAAAGTGTGTGATATCGCCTGCTGTAACGAGTTTATCTCGAAATTCCCGGATGGATATGATACCTATATTGACCAAGGAGGAACCAACGTCAGTGGAGGACAAAAACAGAGACTTTGTATCGCAAGAGCGTTACTAAAAAAGCCAAAAATTATCATTTTAGATGATTCCACAAGCGCCGTGGACACCAAAACCGATGCGATGATTCGGAAAGCTTTCAAAGAATATATTCCTGAAGTAACCAAGATTATCATCGCCCAACGAATTGCCAGTGTCGAAGATTGTGATCGTGTCATCGTCCTAAACAAAGGAAAAGTGGATGCCTTTGACACACCAAAAAAACTATTAAAAACAAATAAAATTTATCAAGAAGTTTATGAATCACAAAAGAAAGGAGAGAAGAAAGATGAGGAAAAATAAACACGTTCTATCTCGACTTTTAAAATATATTGGAAAAAACTTTCGATGGCAACTCATTATCATCGCCATTGCCATTCTCATTAGTTCGGTCGCTCACGTTTATGGACAATTATTTTTAGAGACATTAATCGATGACTACATTACACCTCTCATTGGAGTAGAAAACCCGGTCTTTACAGAAGTATTCCAAGCGATTGGTTGGATGGCACTCATCTATCTCATCGGTGTGTTATGTACCCTTCTCTATTCAAGAAAAGTCGTAGACGTCAGTCAAGGCGTTCTAAAAATGATTCGGGATGATATGTTTCGTCATATGGAAACTCTCCCTATCCGTTATTTCGATGAAAACAATCATGGAGATATTATGAGTTACTACATCAACGATACAGATGCCTTACGCGAAATGATTTCACAAAGTATTCCGAACTGTATTGCGAACGGAACCATGATTATCGCCGTCTTTATCTCGATGTTATCCCTAAACATCCCCTTAACTATCATTATTGTCTTCGGTGTAACATTCATGGTGACCCTAGCGAAAATCATTGGTAAAAAATCATCATATTACTTCATTCAAAGACAAAAATCGGTTGCCAAAGTCAATGCCTACATTGAAGAAATGATTGATGGACAAAAAGTCATTAAGGTGTTCACTCATGAAGAAGAAGCGAAAAAAGATTTTGATACCATCAATGAAGAATTATTTCGAAATACCAAAAATGCCAATACGTATGCGAATATTTTGATGCCAATTATGGGAAACATCGGATATCTCCTCTACGTCATTATCGCTATCTGTGGTGGTTTTATTGCGATAAAAACAAATACCCTCTCCGTAGGAGCCATTGCCTCTTTCCTTCTTCTTACTCGTAGTTTTACGATGCACACCAATCAATTATCGCAACAGTATAACTCTATCGCTCTTGCCATGGCAGGAGCAGGAAGAATCTTCCAATTAATCGACGAGAAAAGTGAAGAAAATAACGGAACAATTTCTTTAGTTTATGCTCAAAAAGAAGAAGATGGAACACTCAAAGAAAGCAAAAAATATACAGGTATTTGGGCTTGGAAAGACGAAGAATCACATACCTTAACAGAGCTAAAAGGAGACATTCAATTCACAGATGTAGATTTCTCTTACGTTAAAAATAAAAAAGTACTACACGACATCAGTCTCTACGCAAAGCCAGGACAAAAAATTGCCTTTGTCGGAGCGACAGGAGCAGGAAAAACTACCATTGCAAACCTCATCAATCGCTTTTATGATATTGAGGAAGGAACCATTGAATACGATGGAATCGATATCAAAAAAATTAATAAAAAGGATTTGCGAAAATCGTTAGGAATGGTTCTTCAAGATGTAAATCTATTCACAGGAACTATTATGGAAAATTTACGATATGGACGAGAAAGTGCCACAGACGAAGAATGTATCGAAGCAGCCAAACTCGCCAATGCCCACGATTTTATTGAACAATTACCGGAAGGATACCAAACCGTTCTTACGGATAATGGAAACAGTTTATCTCAAGGAGAACGACAACTACTCGCTATCGCCCGTTGTGCGGTCAGTAACCCTCCTGTTATGATTTTAGACGAAGCAACTTCTAGTATTGATACTCGTACAGAAAAGGCAGTGCAAGAAGGAATGGATAAATTAATGGAAGGAAGAACCGTCTTTGTTATCGCCCATCGTTTGTCCACGATTCGAAATGCCAAAGCAATTCTCGTCCTCGAAAATGGAAAAATTATCGAACGAGGAAACCATGAACAACTAATCGCTGAAAAAGGAAAATATTATCAATTATACACAGGTTTATTCGAATTAGAATAAAAAAACGTCAACTGATAAAAAAAGAATAGAAATCCAAATTTAACTCATGCTATACTTGAAATAGAATAAGGAGGAAAAAAATGGATCTCAAAAAATTATTTGGCTATGAAGGAAAAACAGTAGTCATCACTGGTGCTGCCTCAGGAATGAGTAAATCAGCAACAGAACTCTTATTAGAATTAGGGGCAAACGTCTATGCCATCGACATCAACCCCATCGACTTACCAGTCACCAAAAGTTTTCAGGGAGACTTAAGTAAAAAAGAAGAAATCGATCGAATCGTAAAAGAACTTCCAGAAAAAATCGATGCCCTCTTCTTATGTCACGGAATTGCTTATTTTCCTGGAAAAGAATTATTAGTCCAAAAAGTCAATTTCTACGGACAAAAGTATATGGCAGAACAACTTCTAAATCGTATCAGCGACCACGGTTCTGTCACCTTCATCTCTTCTGTCGGTGGATTTGGTTGGCAACAAGTGTATGAGAAAGCCGTAGAATTAATCAACCTACCAACTTGGGATGACGCAATGAAATGGTATGAAGAACATCCAGATTTAATTCAAAGTGCTTACGTATTCGCAAAACAATGCTTAGAGTCTTATGTTACTTATAAATGTATGTCAAAAGAATACATCGATCGTAGAATTCGCATCAATGCCATTAACCCAGGAGATACAACGACAGGATTAACAGAAGATTTCAATCGTTCAACCAGTCCAAAAGGAGACCTCCAAGAAGGAGAAGAAATGATTTCCAACATCTTCTTAAAAAGTTGGAATGGTTATGCAGCGGAACCAAAAGATATGGGATATCCACTAGTCGTAGTCGGTAGTGATATTTGTTCTTATATGTCAGGACAACTCATCTACATCGACTTTGGATTAACTTCTACATGGACAAGTGGTGCCCTTCTCCAAGCAAATCAAAAATCGATTGAAGAGATTTCACAAGAAGCAAATCATTAAAAGGGTCATGCCCTTTTTTCTTTGGTAGAAATTAAACATGTTCCTGGAAAAAACTTTTATCGAAACACATTTTCGTTTATAATAGAAATAGAAAGGGTATGATAAAATGCACTTGATAGAAAATGTTCCAAAAGAAACTTATGAAAATTTTGTAAAAAATCATAAAAAAAGTCATTTCCTTCAAAGCTATGCTTGGGGACAATTTGCCAAAAAAGAAAAAAAAGTAATACCCCATTATTTAGGTTTAGAAAACGAAAAAAAAGAATTGGTTGCTGTAACCCTTTTATTAGAAAAAAAACTACCTCTAGGCTATACTTATTTTTACGCGCCAAGAGGGTATGTGATTGACTTCGAAAACTTAGAATATGTAAAAGAATTCACGAATCAATTAAAAATATATGCCAAAAAAAGAAAAGGCATTTTTATCAAAATCGATCCAGATATCATCTATCATGAAGAAGATAGAGAAGGACAAGTAATCACTGAAAAGAACGATACCGTTATGAAAAATCTTAAAAAAATAGGTTATAAACATTTAGGATTTACAAAAAACTTTGAAACCATGCAACCAAGATATTCTTTTCGTATCGATTTAACGAAAGATTGGAATCAAATTGAAGAAGGATTTTCGAAAACAACCAAGCAAAGAATCAAAAAAGCAGAAGATTTCAAAGTCGATGTCGAAATCGGAACCAAAGAAGACTTGAAAACTTTCTATGATTTAATGATTTTAACAGAAAATCGAAAAGATTTTATCACTCACAACCAACAATATTACGAAAGTCTCTACGAGATATGGAATCAAGATAACGAATGTAATCTATTTCTTGGAAAAGCAAACCTAGATCAAATCATCAAGCAAGAAAAAGAAACCATAGAACAGCTACAAAACCAATGTATTCCCCTTCAAAAAGAAAATCTAAGTAAAAGTGAAAAAACAAAAAAAGCAGAATTTGACAAACGAATAGAAAAATTATCTTCCGATATAGAAAAATACCAAAAGGCCAAAAAAGAATATGGAAATACAATGGTTCTAAGCGCGCATTTTATCATCGTATATCATGATATGGCTTGGGTATTATATGCGGGAAATCACAATATTTTATCGGAAACTTATACGAATTACAAAACATATAAAGAACATATTTACTACTATTATAAGAAGAAAATAAAAACATACGATCAGTTCGGAACGATTGGGGATTTACGAAAAGATAATCCGTTATTGGGACTTCATGAATTCAAAAAGAAATTTGGGGGAAATTATGTAGAGTTTATAGGAGAATTTGATTATGTTTTAAATAAACCTATGTACTTCGTATTTACCAAATTAATTCCAATTTACCGTAACTTAGTTAAAACCATCGCGAAAAAGACACAAAAGAGGTGAAGAGATGAAATTAGTCACATTATCTGAAAAAGAATTCAAAAATTTCGCAGATCATCATCCGCAAATCAGTTTTCATCAAACCGTCGAATGGGGAAAATTAAAAGAAGAAAATGGTTGGAAATCCCATCTTTTAGGATATAAAGAAGAAAATGGAAAAGTCATCGCAGGATGTCTACTTCTTTCTAAAATGACCCCAATCAAAAGAAATATGTTCTATTCCCCTAGAGGATTTCTCATCGATTACAACGATGAGAAACTGTTAAAAAGTTTTACAGAAGAAATCAAAAAGTACGTAAAAAAAGAAAAAGGTATCTTTGTGAAAATTGACCCTTACGTTTCTTATCAAGAAAGAGATAAACTAGGAAACATCGTAGAGGGAGGACAAAATAACAAAAAAGCCCATGAAAATTTACTAAAGCTAGGATACCGTCATTTTGGTTTTAATTTAATGCAGGATACCCTTCAACCAAGATGGATTTTCACAACGAATACCAAGAATCGAACCATCGAAGATGTAATGAAAGAGATGGATCCGAAAACAAGACAAATTATTAGAAAAAATGAACGGGATTGTATCCGCGTAAGAGAAATTGACGAAAAGGAACTTCCTTTATTCAAAGACATCATGCAACACACTGGTGATCGAAGAGATTTTATTGACCGCCCATTAGAATATTATCAAGATATGATGAAGCACTTGGGAAAAGAACACAAGATTTTGAAAATACTAATTGCGGAATTACATGCCAAAGAATTGATAGAATCCATCGATAAAGAAATAGAAACTATTGAAAAAGAAAAACAACAAAGAGAAGAAAAATACAGAGAAAATCCTGCCAAGATGAATGAAAAAAAATTAAAAGCAAAACAACAAGAAGATCAAGCCACCATAGAACGACTTCAAAAAAAGAAAGAGAAAATCAAAAAGATCAAAGAAGAAAATGGAGAAGTTATCCCGCTAGGAGGCATTTTATTTCTCATCTATGGAAAGGAAGTATTATCACTCGTAGGTGGTTCATACCAAAAATTTATGGAATTTCAATCTGCCTACACGGTTCATTGGGAAGGAATGAAATATGCCATAGAACAGAATTATGACCGATACAACTTTTATGGAATTACCGGAAACTTTGACGAAAAGAATCCCCTCTTTGGTCTCTATTCTTTCAAAAGAGACTTTGGAGGACAAGTAGTAGAACTATTAGGAGAATATGATCTCATCGTAAATAAGCCATTCTACTATTTATATAAATTTGCTTTTTTCTCTTACAGAACTTTAAAAAACGTAAAAAATCACATACAAAATATCAAAAAATAAAAGTGTTAACATAAACACTTTTATTTTTTTGTAAGAAGTCAATCAAAAAAGGACGACTTCTTTCCATCGCCCTTTCATCTAAAAGGAAACTGTATCATCCTTTTTCCTTTTTATCACAAGGAAATAAATTCCTCCACCAAGTACAACGACAGTACCGATTCCTACCGCAAGAGGAACCCAAGAAACAGATTTCGTTTCTTTCTTATCTTCTGATACATCTACATCTTTCGAATTACTAGGTTTCTTCTTATCATCTTGATTGGTAGAAGTTTCATCTTCTGGTTTCAAAGTAGAAGAATCTTTCTCATCAGAAACAACGGAATCAGAAGGAGAGGTACTTTCCTCTTGATTCGTAGTAGTAGAATTTTGAGAAGAATTTACACCAGAAGAAGAATTCTGGTTTTCATCGGAAGAAGAATTTTGATTTTCACCGGAAGTAGAACTTTGACCTGGATTTTCATTTTCTCCCTGATTTCCACTATCTGAATTCGTCACTTGATAGACAAAGGAAGTCTCGTCTCCTAACACAATATGAGATTGCTCAATCGTTTGAGAAGCCCAGGTATTATCTACAATTTGAAATGTAGTCTCCGACAACTGATAGTTCTCATTTTGACTAGAAGTCGTCCCCAAAACAATCGTACCTAACTCTAATTCTTTCTTTTCATTCAAAAGATTATGACTCGTTCCAATTCCACCCGTCGTCACGCGAATCGTAAGAAATTGTTTTTCTCCATCATATTGGAATTCTTTTCCATAAGAATTGGAAGCAATTTTATCCGAAAATTGAAAATCTTGGACAAAAACATTCCCCGTCACATGAAATGTAATATCAATTCCACCAACAAATCCTTCTTCAAAATGAAGAGTGGTACGAATCGCTCCATTTGCTTTCTCATTAAAATGAATTTCGGTTAAGGCTTGGGCAGAGAAAAAAGGAAAGAAAAATCCTAAGAAGAAAACAAGCACAAGTAGTAATTTCTTTTTCATATCCTATTCTCCTTCACTAGAAAGGGAAGATTGAATCTTGACCTTTCCCAAACTTTCATATGGAACCAAATTCGTAATAGATTTAGAGGTACTCGTCAATCTTTGTCCTGTTAGAGAAATGGCATCATCTACTCGATAAAGGTATGCACGAATACTATCAGAACTTTGAATCATAGATTCGTACTGTTCCTGCGTCATGACATATAACCAAGTACCATTCGCAACTTCATAAACGGATTTATCTTCCTCTAATTCTGCGAAAATAAGGAAATATCCACTATAATTCTTTTGATCATCAGAACTATCTCCGATAAGAACCTGATTGAATGATGGATTACCACGATAAGAACCTTGAATAATCACAGATCCTTTCTTGATGATTCCTTCTACCTCTTGGTTTTCATCTAATTTGTCTTTTGGACAACCATTGGAAAGATAACAATAATCTTCTTCTAACACACCAATGGCATTGGTATCAGGAATTTCTACATTATCTCCAGGAGGCGCAATGACATCAATTTCCGCACCAGAAAGTCCATTGCGATTTCCATCTGCTTCAATCTTGATATATCCAATATCTTTATAAGTCCATAATTGAGACTGACTCGTCGTATTCTGTCCCATAAAGTAAACGGTCTCTTCTGGATGATCCGCACTAACTTGGAATGTTCCAGTTCTCGCCACAAGCCAACTACCATCTTCTCCAGTAGAACTTACAGAAATCTTATATTTTGTAATCGTATTCGGAGCCAAAACTCCATCCTTCACCAAAGCACGATATTTGATACCGCTTACAGCCATAGGATGATTAAGTTGAAGGATTACATAAGCATTTCCATTATCGACAGAAAGACTTGGTTTATCCGAAGTTTGATTCAATGTTTTAATTTTTTCTGTTCCTTCAAATCCCGATGCAAGATCTCCATCAATTAAATGGTAAACACTAAGTTGTGATTCATCGAAATTTTCATCTTCACAGTCCGTGATTTCTCCTTGTGCTTTCACATTCGATTGAATCGTAAAGGCATCTTTCACAACGCTACCATCATGAGAAATCTTTACTTCATCTAACGTCACAAGGTTCGTCTTATTTAACCAATAATCATACGCAACAACCTGATAAACATACGCACGATTATTTTCGGTACCTACATTATCCGTGAAAGAAGTAACTCCATTTTCCACGAATCCAATCGATACTCCATTACGAAGAATTTCATAACCCAAAATCTTTTCTGACTCTGCATTCACTTCAAATTGTAGGGTTACACGCTTCGTCTTAGAATCCACTTCACCAAGATGAGCCGTTAAAATATTAGAATTCGATAGTCCAGACTGTCCACTCAAACGATATCTTCTAGCACTATCATTCAAATAGTAAATTGCTTGTGTTTCTTTTTCATATCCAAGATTTGCAATCTCTTCTTTTAATGTATCACTCGCTTTTAGACCCCATACTTCAAAGAAATCGGTTAAATCTTTTTGGGCAGCCATCGAGGCATAAAGAATCGTTAGTTCATCCCGCTTATAATTATTTGTATTCTTATAAGACCGAGAAATCTGATTTACTCTTGCCAAAATAGAATTCGTATCATCAAACGTTTTTTCTGTATCATAAGCCAAATGTAATTGCCAATACATGCCTAACTGAACAAAAACATTTTGGGCTCTTCCCAAAGTATGAGAAGTCACTTTATCATAAATTTTCTCATAGATATGACTATCCTCTAAACGAGAATGATTAGAATCATTACTCGTCTGAGCAAGCAAAGCATAAATATTATTGGTTACCTCTGCGAATACGGTATCTTTTTGATTAATCTGATGTCCTACTTCATGACTGATTCCCCAACCAAAATATCCAGTACTATCTTCACGATTGCGATGTGCCTGTACAAGTCCTGCAATGGAACCATATTCAATACCAACATGATATCCTCCTGCATACATAAAGGCACCATCAAACATCTGCATGTAACGAATATTAATTCTAGATTGAGGCATTTTATCTGTCGATACTTCCGTATCACTAGATAATCCCTTTTGACGATAGAATAATTCCATCATTTCATCAAAGGCTTCCATCGATTCATAGAGTCTTTCTACCCTTTCCTCTAAAGAAGAAGTACCAGAATTTAAAGCATTTTCTACTGCTACACTAGAAACAGAGAAAAGTCCATACTTTGTGACAATTTCTGTAGAACCTAACACACTACTATATGGATCAAATACCATCTGTTGATCTGCATAAACTTGTTTTAATTTACTATTATAGTCCGTCAAAGTTTCAATATATTTTTGGATGACCTCTTTCTTTTCTTGTTCTGTAGTAAGAAGGGTAGTATCCACCATTGGAATCTTTGTACCACCACTAACACGAACTTGAATCAAATTGGTCATACTAGGTTTCGATTTGTAGCGAATATAAACACTACCACCACGTTCTTCCTTTTCATCCCCAATTTTTGGAACAGAAATGACATTCAAACCAGTATGAAGTGCTTCTTGCGTATAAGTCCGATTCCATTGACCTGCATCTGCATGATATTGTGTAAAGACAATCTCTGCATTGACGCTACCTTTGCTTCCAACATAAACATTTAATGTCTCTCCTGGTTTTGCTACAATTCCTAACGGTTGATAATCACTAATAGTCATAGCGAACTTCAAATGTCCGTTGTAACTATTAGAAATATTAGGATTCAATGTAATAACATCATCGATGGCTTCATCTTTTAAAATCTTTTCTGCATAATCTAAGTCTGCCAAAACACTTTCACGATAAGGAGAATATTCTCCATTATCCATGGTATTCGCTCTCGTTCTTAATTCTGAAATATCATCCATTCCTACTCCATCCGCAAGAACAAGACGCAAATCATCCGTAAACAAGGCAGCCACATCATCTACCAAAGAATCGTACTGATAAAGTTTAAATTCTGTAAATTGAGATAATGGTCGATTGTTTTTCTCTGTTACTCCAAATTGAAGCGCATTGGCTTCGATTGGATCATAAAGTTTTAATACGTAGTAAGAACGTCCATTGACATCTTTCTTAAGAGTTAATTCTCCCTGAACGGTAGTACGATTTTGTTCCGTACGTGCTTCTCCTGGACTAGTATTCCAGTAACGAATAACCGTATCATTCTCATTATTTTTTCCTACTTTATATTGATTCGTAAACGTATCAGGAACCGTAATAACAAATTCATCCATTTCATAGGTATCATCCAATACAAAGATAGGATATCCCATACTCGGATTATGAGAATTTACATAAAAAGTATTCGATTGCCAATACGTATTGTAGTCATCATCGACCATAGAAAATTGATTTCCACCTACCATAGTTCCTTGACTATAAATGACATCTTCAATATGATCCGTTTTACCAGATCCATTGGCTTTATTAATCAATTTATACTGTGGAACGATGGTAGCCCCTGCTTCTAATGTTTTGGCAGAGACAAGAGAATAACTTTCACTTTTTCCTAAAGGATTTACTCCAATCACATAAGCTTCATAAGTAGTAGAAGGCTTTAATCCTCTAAGAGAATAAGAGTTGGTTTTGATTTCATCGACCATTTCAAAAGAAGTTGCTCCCTCTTCCCGATAATATAATTGATAAGAGGTCGTATCATCCATTATGTTCCAACGAAAATCAATTCCAGCGATAACCGCAGTGGCTCTTACCATATCTACTTTTGGTGGTTTTCTTGTTGCTTGTGGAATTCCAGTTACTTCTTCACTCCATCCACTACGCCATTCTTGGTTCGTAGATTGAACCGCAATACGATACGTTTCATAATTCTTTAAATCTTCAATCGTAAAAGAAGTATACGTCGTTTGAAAAACAGTATCAATTTTTGGTCCTGTAATTTTAATTTCATATCCTGTAACATTTGGAACGGGATCAAAAGAAACCGTCAACTGCTCACTCTTTGACCCATCTACATGAATTGGATCCGGTGTATAAAAACCTTCTGGTTCTTTCAATTCTACTTTTACATCATTTAAGAATTCTACCTTCGCAATATCAGCCAAGCGATTCGTAGAAGCCTCTGTAATGACAATGGTTACTTTCTTAACGGCCACTTGTTTTCCTAAATCAATGACAAAAGTATCCGCACCTGCTTCATCGGTAAATTTATGATATCCTTGACGAG
The DNA here is from genome assembly GCA_947623825.1 of uncultured Bacilli bacterium. GTDB lineage: Bacteria > Bacillota_I > Bacilli_A > RF39 > UBA660 > Alloscybalousia. The sequence goes on along the minus strand of CANQHQ010000012.1, from coordinate 12,934 downwards.
ATTGATGATAAGTAACTTCTTGTTGGATGCTTTCTCCCTCTTCTGTTTCAACAGTTACCGTCATCTTTTGAGGAATTTCTTCCCCTACCGCAATACGAATCTCGCGCATTTCCACCGGTTCTTGTTGATCTTCTTTACCAAAATCTAACGTAAATTGAATTGGCTTTTCCTCTGTTTGTTGAAAAGTAACAACTCCATCTTCTGTAAATAAATCGCTCAAGTTCCCATTCTGAATCATTTCTTCTTCTACTTCTAAAGAAATCGACTCACTCGAAAGAATGGCACTCGTATCATCGATACTTGCTTCTTTCTTGGTACCCGTAATTACTGCGGTAATATAATTTAAATCCGCAATATCTACAACACCATCTAAATTCAAATCATAATTGGTATCTTTTTGTTCCATTGCTTCCAACATTTTTGTATTATCAGAAGAATCTACTTTTCCATCAAGATTGATATCTCCATATTCAAACATTCCTGTTCCATTCGTAAGATTCACTCTTTTAGAAAAGTCATTTAAAGTAATCGTCTGATGAAAGGGAACAAAATATTTTCCATTCAAAGTGAGTTCATAAGTTCCTAAATCCAAAGAATACACATGAAAACTAAGAAAGACAACATTTCTTGTGTAATCGACACCACCTAAAATTTGTGCTCTCTCATCTCTTCTCGTTGCTTTCGTTTTTACCACTTGTTCATCAAACGAAAGAGTCGTTTCATAATTTCCATCTTGGCTAGATAAAATATCTTTATAAGAGATTTTACCAACACTTTGAGGATTTTCCTTATTATAAATTTCTAAGGTAATATCCGTATCTTCCCGATCTTTTAACGGAAGAACAAACTCCAAATCGACTTCAATATCCCCTTTGGAAGAAAAAGCATCCAGTGAAACCGCTTTCGGCTCTTCCTCCTGTTCTTCTATCGGATCATCTATTAACTGAAATGGTCTATTTTGATCTTGAATATTTTCAATAGCCAAAACAGTAATTGGACTAAATACCTGAAATAGCATCACTGCTACCAATAAAATAGTCATCATTTTTTTTGTTGCATTTTTCATACTAACAGCTCCTTCACAACCCATATTCTATATCAAATTACGAATGAAATCAATCCAAATTGACACAATTTTTCCATTTAGAAAAGAAAAAAAGAAAAAGAAGAATTCTTGGTTGTCTTCCTCTATTTAAAATATGCAAAAAATAAAAAAAGAGGACAAAAAAAAACACATTTTCATGTGCTTTCTATCGAACAAGAAAATATAAGGCAAGTAAGAAAATTCCAAGCATCGAGACGATGACTCCCATAAAAATATAAGTATTTCCTACCCCTTTATTCATCATATTTAACAAGTTTACTTTAAACATATCTTTTTTTGGATTACTCTTCGAAATCATCACACCCTTATAAGCAGTCAATTCAGAACGATGTCCTTCATCCAAGATACCATCTGGAGTAATATTGGTAAGAAGAATCACTCTTTTTTCAGGATAAACCGTATAATGAAGTTTCATAATTCCATGCACTTTCTGAAACATTTCATCCGTAGGAAGCATCAATTCATACATCCTAGAACCATCTTCATTTTCTTTTACAAGTTTTCCTAAAAAGTTTCCTTCTTTTAATTGTGGATAATATTCAAACGTCAACTTTTTATAAGCCAACATATTATATTTACGCACAGAACGTTCTCTGACACGAAATTTATTTTCATCCATATATTCGAAACGGTAGCTTTCTTTCATACTATCACCTACTTCTTTATTGTATCACGAATCTTTTTCAAAATCTTGTAAACAGAATAAAAATTCGTAATTTTTAAATCAAACTGTCCAATTAGTTCAATTACGTTCCCATTAAACCCTTTTTTAAATTCATAAATGCCATAATATTTATTTTCTTTCCGAAAGTCTCCCGTAATTCCATAAAAATTACAATATTGAAATCCTTCTTTATAAGCTTCCTTGATATGATGTTCATACATCAAATATTTCGGAGTAAAACTCTTATATTCTTCCAAAACACCACTCGATAAAGTCAAATACTCCCGTCCAGAACGAAGAGACAACAAACAACCAATGTCTTTTCCTTTTGGATATTCCTTTTTAAAAGCTTCAGCTTTCTCTAATTCTGCTTCATACTTATTTAATAGAGCCTCACTTGTCTCTTTCTTCGCTAAAAGTTTACTTCCCACTTGATCTACTTTCATTTTTTCTATAATTTCTTGATAATTCTTTTTCTCTTCTTCTAAAAGTGTTTTCGTATGTTGATAATAAACCTCTGGATCCAAATAAGCAATATAAATCGTCATGAGATTTTTCATATGATGATACATCTTTTTATAATAATCAAGACTACGAGAAAAAAAATCTTTCCGTTTCGAAGTCAAATCAAAGATTTCAGTCATCACTTCCAAATCATCGATGGTACCTTCTCTTACCAACAATCCTTTCTTAATACAAGAATCAATATTTTTTCTCGTACTTTTAGAAAATCGACTCTTCTTCGTTTCATAATCTTCATCTAGGGTCATCCGATAAGCCCATCTGGCTTGTAAAGAATCAAGATAAAGATTAAAACCGTAGTGTTGGTATCCCAGTTGCTTCAAATGATTGATAGACAAATCATCGGGAGGATTTCCATCCATGATTTCTCCATCACTATTTCGCACACGATATACTACATTCGGATCAATCGTTAAAATAAATCCGTGATGAGAACGAATGTATTTTTTTACTTCTTTCGTAAAAAACTGAAGCAATTCAAAATCGTGATAATCAACTAAAAAACCTCTCGGTGCATAAAATTTTTTCTGATGAAAAATCGTTTCGTCTTCTAAAATCATCGATGCTGCCACTAATTTTTTATTCTTCTCTACGCCAACATAATGAACCTTACTTTTCAAATAATCTTCTTTTAAATGCGCAAGTTCAACTGTCTGCATGAACGAGGCTTGTGGATAAGAAGAAGAAAAATCACGAAATTCCTGTTCTGTTAATGTTTTAAATTTCATAGAATCACCTTTTCAATTTTTTTAAAAAATGAGTAACATTTTCTTTTCCAAAAATGTCATAAATCAATCGACTTCTGAATACAAGGAAGAAATAAATAATCATACCAAGTATAGAGAAAATCATAACGTATCCAATGGATAAAATTCGATTTGTCGTTTGATATGGGAAAACACGTTGGAATAATACTAGTAAGAGAATCATAATAAGAGTCGATAAGAAAATATTAAATACCTTCTTTAAAGTGTCCTCATAATCCACTTTATACTTTTTATGAATGTAATACAAAGACATAAAAGTACAAGAAGAATACCCTAAAATCGTCGCTGTCGTCGATCCATAATAAGCAGGAAGTCCCATTTGATGGAATCCATATAAGAATGGAATATTAAGGGAAGCATTGACTAACAATCCCAACAATAGTCCAAAGAAGACTCTCTTATATTCTTTCAACAACTGCAAAATCGTAATAGAAGCCGTAAATAACGTAGTGGCTAAAGCGACAAAAACATAGTACTGATACACACTCGCTCCATATCCACCTGATCCATAGAAAATCGTCCAAACAGGTTTTGCCAAAAGACTAAGTCCACAAGTCATCGGTATCGTAAAAAACAATAACCATTGAAGCGTTTGGTTGATTTTCATACGGACATCTTCCATATCTTTCTTAATAAAACTAGAAGTCAAATTCGGAATCAAACTAACCATTAGTCCTGTAGCGACAGAAGCAATAATCATATTAATCTTATGTCCCCAAGTAGAAATGACACCCATAATGGCTTCGGCATCTGCTGCACTGTAACCAATTCCATTTACTAATACAGGAATCAATGTGAAAACATCAATGGAATTAATCAAAGATTTAAAGACATCAATCATGATAAAAGGAAAAGCATAGACTAAAATTTTATATACGATTTCTTTATCCGTAATTTTCGGTTCTTTTACTTTCAAAGTACGTTTATACAATTCTTTTTTATTCTTATTTGTTTTAAACACAAGATAAAAGAAAGAACAAATCGCACCTGCGGTAGCAGAAAATACAGCAATTCCGACGGCATCTCTTAAAGAAAGATGAAACACCTTTAAGGCAAAGTAACTACCAAAAATAATAATCAAAACACGAACAATCTGTTCTAAAACTTGTGAAACAGAAGTCGGTGTAATATACTTATGTCCTTGTAAAAAACCACGATAAATACTGACCGCAGGCACAACCAAAATCGCTGTAGAAATCACCCGGATTACAAAGACAACGTCTTCAATGGTATTTCCACCCTCTACGGTACCAATAATGACATGGGCCAAAGGTTCCGCAAAAAGAAACATCAAAATAAAACAAAGAACACCCAGTCCCGTCAACACTTTTCGTCCTAATAGAAAGGCTCGATCTCGGGCACTGTAATATCCTAAGACATTATATTCACTGATAATTTTACTAATCGCAAGAGGAATTCCTGCCTGACTAATTCCTAAGAAAATCGCATAGATAGAATAAGCATATCCATAAAGGGCACCACCTTGATCCCCAATAATAGAATAAAAAGGAATTACGTAAAGCATTCCCAAAATTTTACTAAGTACAATTCCAAAAGTCGCAATAAATGCTCCTTGAATAAATGAATTCTTTCGCAAACGAGCTCACTTCCTTCTATGCTCTGTTCTTATTATATGATACCACAAAATATAGATTTTAACAAAGAAAGGAGGAAAAAAGAAAAATTCTACGAAAGATAAGACTCTAAGTGATAACGAACAATCTTTTCTAATTCTTTCGCAAAAGCAAGTCTCGCTCGAGAAAAAAGAATCCAATGTTCCCAAGAAATCCCTCTGGAAGAAGAAGACACAAAGAAGGGATGAATCCAATTTTCTTCTTGTAGAATCTTTTTCAAAGTAAGACGGACACGAAGTAAATGAAAGCGACTAGAAACAAAGACAACAGAAAGAGGAGATTTAGGAAGCATCGCAAGAGAATTTTTTAAGTTTTCATACGTATTGGTAGAAGTTTTCTCTACCAGAATCTTCTCCCTTTCTATTCCATGAGAAACCGCATACGACACATATTTCTCCCATTCCCATTCTCCCTCATCAAAGTTTCCACCTGAAAGAAGAAGAATTCCGCCTACCTCTTTGACTACTTCAATCCCCTTTTCGATACGATTTAACTTTTTACCTGCCAAAACAACCACAAAATCAACGGTCGAAGGAAGAGATTCTTCGAAAAAAAACAGTTGTTCCACAAGAGAAATATCCTCTTTAGACAACTGCTTCTTTTTTAATTGATCGGCAAGATGTAATAACTGTTCTTTCGTCATACTATCACCTGTAATTACAATTTTGATTAAACAACTCTACCAAATGCATGGCTTCCTCATTCAAAGAACGAATTTTCCGTATCTTCAAAAAACGAAGTCCCTTTTTATTTTCAATATCCATCTGTAACTCCAATGTTTCATTTAAGATATGAGCCAATCGTTCAAAACTCTTCTCTACACCTGTAATCTGTTCAAACCAAGGAACAATCTCTTCGACATTTCCTTTAAATCGTAAATTCTCAAGAGTAGAAAGAAAGGTCTTATTTTCCATTAATTGGCGACAAACAATCGATTGAAGTAAATAAGCATTTGACTGATACTTCTGTTGAATCGAATTATGAATGGAATACAAAGTATTGGAAATCTCTACATCAGAAAATTCATATTGATAAAAAGAATGAATAATATCGATAATCGATTCCGTTTGTTTCGTATTAATAATTTCCTCAATAATCGCACTTTCTTCTTTTCGAAGTGGTTTCAAAGTAACTTTATCATAAATAATATAAGATAATCCCGTCCGAATCTTGACTTCCTTGTCATCCCAAAGAACTTCATTATTTATAGAATTAATCGCATGATTAAACTCATGAACCAAATTATCTAATAACTGCATCAACTCAATATTTTGATAATTATTTAAAACGATTCCTTTTCTAGTGACGATCTTATCCCCTTCTCCATGACTTGGCACAGAAGTATAATATGCCTGATAAACTTGATTACTTTGATCATGAATCAAGATAGGAATTTCATCAAAACTACGTAAAATATATCGTTCATTTTCTAATCCATATTTCACGACAAAAGCCGGAACAATCAAATAAAGCAAATGACTAATATTACTAGGATAACGGTACTTTTCCGTTAAAGAATCTACCGTAACCTTACATCGATTCATTAAATCATTCAACATTTCAGGACTCATATCATCATCTACTTTCTATCATTATTGTAAGAAAAAGAAACCAGAAAAACAATCATTTTTATAATCGAAAAACTACACATGACAAAAATTTACTTTTCTTTTAAACTGGCAGGAATAATCACTCCATCTCCATATTTTTCTGTAATTTGATCCAAAACTTCCTGAATTTCTTCTTGATGAACATCTTTCTCCTGATCAAAGAAAGAAATCTGTTTATGATTTTCTTTCGTAAAATCCCCCAAACGAATCCCAATCAATCGAAGAGGTTCTCCTCTCCAACCATTCTTTAAAATCGATAACGCTATTTTATAAATTTCCTCTGTTACATTGGTAGGATTCATCAATTTTACTTGATGACTGTAATTGACAAAATCCCCTGTTTTAAAGATTAACGCAACCGTTTGTGCATATAATTTCTCTTTCCGCGCTTGTCGACCTACATGATCCGCTTGTCGTAATAGAATCTTTTTCAAAACAGGAGTACTATCGATATCCTTTTCTAAAGTTTCTGTCGTACTGATGCTTTTACTTTTGCCATAATCAGAAACGACAGGACTATCATCCATACCATTCGCATAGTAATGCATCATTTCTCCTTGACTCTTAAATCGTTTCTTTAGAAAAGAAATATCTAACTTTGCCAAATCCCCAATCGTTAAAATTCCCATTTCCATTAACATTTTACTAGAAGATTTTCCAACCATAAATAAATCTTCTACAGAAAGAGGCCACATTTTTTGTGGAACTTCTTCTTCAAATAAAGTATGAACACGATTCGGTTTTTCAAAATCACTTGCCATTTTCGCACAGAGTTTATTATTCGCAACCCCGATATTAACAGTATACCCAAATTTTTGAAAAATTTCCTTACGAATTTGATGAGCCAAAGAAACATAGTCTGAATATAAATAATTGGTCCCCGTCATATCTAAAAAACATTCATCAACAGAAAATCGTTCTATCTTATCCGTATACTGGCAAAGATATTGATATAATTGATCTGACTTTCGATGATAAAGTTCATAATCTCCTTGAAAAATCTTTAGTCCAGGACATTTTCTTCTAGCCATAAAAAGAGGTTCAGCGGTAACCACTCCCATTTTCTTCGCCACCGGACTTTTCGCAGTCACAATCCCTCTACGTTTTTCTTCATCTCCACCAATCACAGAAGGAATCGTACGAATATCAACCGGATATCCCTTACTAAGTAAATCTACCGCCGTCCATGATAAAAAAGCATTATTCACATCAATATGAAAAATAATTCTCTTTTTCATAAAATGTCGAGTAGGCAGGTCTCGACTTCACCTCTCTTTTCTTTAAGTGAAAGGCTAGCCTCACTGCCCCTCACAAAACCGTACGTGCCCTATTAAGGCATACGGCTTTTCATATAAATTGTTCTATATATCTAATATAATCCTTTTACATTTCTTTATTGTGTCTTGCACATAGAAATTGTTTCATATATTAGGCAATTTATATGCTAGTCCCTTCGCTCCAGAGTCATTACTTCTTTCACCACTACTATGGACTAGTCCGACTACTTATATACCTTTTGAATGTTTTGGGTTAACCAAGTTCTTGTACATTCATTACTCTTTACTATTGGTGTTTTAAACCTTTTAGACTTAAGAGCATATAAGTTCTCTCAGGTATGCATGACATAACAATGTAGAACTCGCCATGTCCTAAAGACCCCGGTAGATTTCTCATAGTGTCTCGCTTAACGACACTACCGATTTTGTTTGCTAGGTAGGTGACCCTATCAACATCTACTTATATATTATTTTACGAGGCTCAATAACTTCACGCTTTCGCATTACGGCTCGAACTCTTGCTTATCTACGCTTAAACCTTACCTCACGGCTTCGGCTCCAAGATTAGCTAATGGCTCTTTGCTAGAGATTACCATGTTGGTTTCCCACCAACTATATGTCATACACCGAACTGACGCACCACCTAATTCCATTATAAAGGCAAAGAAAAAGAGAAACAATCGAACAAAGACCATTTCTCATTGATTTTCTAAAAAACTCCATCCCAAGAGAAATGAGTAGGTTTAGGCGCGGGGCAATTTGTAAACATGACACTAACACTAGCAGAAGGATTATGAATAAATTTTTCCCCATAAGTAATTGTTTCTAAAGCAGTACAATTAGAAAACATAGAACTCATACGGGTTACTTGACTTGTATCCCAACCACTTAAATCTAAACTGGTTAATTTTGAACAACTAGCAAACATATTCTGCATATCAGTTACTTGGCCTGTGTTCTAGCCACTTAAATCTAAACTGGTTAAGAGTCAACAACCTGAAAACATATAACTCATATCGGTTACTTCACTCGTATCTAGTAATTTTAATCCTTCAATCATCGTTAATCCTAAAAACGAACTAAATAGGTAAGAACTATCTGGATTCGCAATGACTCTTCCACCCACTCCTTGAATATATGCAGTATAAGTCGATGTGTTATCTGAATTCGGTACTAATAATCCTCGTACTGCATTAGTCAAGAAAAAGTAGACAGTTAATGAATTAATAACCTTGATTTTATGTTTAATATAATTAATACAAATTAACACAAAACAGAAATAACTCTGTTATTTTAGTATGCAAAAATTTCCCATCACTAGTTCAAAATTAAAAGAACTTATTTCCGTTTTATACAATTAAGTAAGTCTTATATTTCAAATGCCTCATCCAAAAATTTGCGTATTTTATGAAAATTGTGTTATTCATACCAATCAATCCTTAAAAGTTACTTACAATTATCATCAATGGCTTCTTAAATCAATTAAAAATCGTGATAAAGAAAAAACTGTATCTATCATCACTAATCCCCTATGACATTTCTAAATATATTAAAAGTCTAACAAAATTTTATTAAAAATGGAAAAACACATTGTTAATTCTTTCGATTATGATTTATCAAACGGAATTACTGAAGGTACTAAAATGCTAAAACAATTGAAACATGTCGCTTGTGGTTATACATCTTAAAACTAGAATTACGCTCATTAAGAGTGTTTATAATCTAACAACGTATAAAAAAAGAGAACTAATTTCTTAGTCCTCTATAAAGTTCATTTATCATTAGCTTTTGGTTTTACCAATACTATTTGACATTAAACCATACCAATTACTTCTCTTTATTCATAATTAGGAATCACAGTGGCTTTGAAACCATAATAGTCATTACCACTTTCATCTGTATGAAATAAAATTTTAATGTAATCTCCTGGAATAATTATCGTTTCTGTTGTCTTTGTTTTTCCTCCATACTCTCCATACTGCTTTTGAGTAGAATCATATAAATAAATATAATCCCAACTTGCACTTTCTGTTTGATACTCCAAGGTAACAGTCAAACTTCCTGCCCCTTCAAAAGTATGCTCATATGTTTCATCTAGGTTATTATTATATGGGTTATGACTAGATTCCCATAGGACACCTTCAGAAATGGTCACATTCGTAATCACAACTTCTTCATTCGGCATAGCAAAAGTATTACCTTCTATTTTTCTTCCATTCATGTCAAACGAAGTAACCATATAATTCTCTTGAGTTGGAGTCAGTGTAATTTGGGTAAACATAATTCCACCTGATGGAGTTGCAATAATGTCATTTCTACCTTGAATCGTTACAGAATGTGCCACATATGGACTATCTGCTTTTATCACATTTGAATTTGCATTATTTTTTGTAGCAATCATTTGTTCTACTAATGCTTCTGATTCACTAGAATAATTGACTGTAATTTGAGCATTATTTTTGGTAGCAGCATTTCTAAACATACCACCATAACTAGTCACTGAATTATTTAGAATACTAATTGTTGCTGTTAACTGACTACAATCATCAAACATAAAATACATATCTGTTACTTGACGGGTATCCCATCTACTTAAATCTCCGACACTAGTTAAGGAACTACATTCACGAAACATACCATCCATATTGGTTACTTTACTCGTGTCCCAGCCACTTAAATCTAAGCTGGTTAAGACCTTACAACCATAAAACATACTATCCATCTCGGTTACTTGACTCGTGTCCCAACTACTTAAACCTTCTAGACTGGTTAAGGCGTTACAATCGCGAAACATATAACTCATATCCGGTACTCGACTCGTGTCCCAGCCACTTAAATCTAAGCTGATTAGGGCCTCACAACCATCAAACATACTCAGCATATTGGTTACTTGACTTGTATCCCAGCCACTTAAATCTAAATTGGTTAAGGCAATACAATGATAAAACATACTATCCATCTCGGTTACTTGACTCGGTACCCAACCACTTAAATCTAAACTGGTTAAGTCGTAACATTCATCAAACATAGAACTCATATCCTTTACTCGACTTGTGTCCCAGCCACTTAAATCTCCGACACTGGTTAAGTGAAAACACCAATAAAACATATCATCCATATCGGTTACTTTACTTGTTTCCCAGCCACTTAAATCTAAGCTGGTTAAGACCTTACAATTACGAAACATAGAACTCATACGGGTTACTTGACCAGTGTTCCAACTACTTAAATCTAAATTGGTTAAGAGCCAACAACCTGAAAACATAGAACTCATATCGGTTACTTGACTCGTGTCCCATTTACTTAAACCTTCTAAACTATTCAAGGCTTTACAATCAGAAAACATACCATACATATCGGTTACTTGATGAGTGTTCCAACTACTTAAGCCTTCTAAACTGGTTAAGGATTCACAATCAGAAAACATACGACTCATATCAGTTACTTGCCTTGTGTCCCAGTCACTTAAATCTAAACTTGTTAAGGATTTACAATATTCAAACATAGAACTCATATTGGTTACTTGACTCTTATCTAATAATTCTAAATCTTCTATCACCTTTAATTTTGAAAAGGAAGAAAAATACTCGCCACCAAATAAATAAGAACTATCCGAATTGGCAATCACTTTTCCTTCTAATCCTTGAATGTAAGCAGTATAGGTAGAAGGATCATCGGAATTCGGTACCAGTAATCCTCTTACCGAGCCATCTTTGGCTGCCGAAATATCCCAAGTGAGTTCCTCTGTAGAGCCTTCTTTTGATGTCTGTTCCCCTTCAAAGACTATCTTCGTAATAGAATCTTTATATTGCCAAAGTTCTTTATCATAATAGCCGGATCCTATTTTTTGCAGAACTGGACCTCTTTGAATATAAACTTCTCCTTCCACCGACTTCGATAATCCCATTTTTCCCCATTCTGCTCGTAATGTTACATCTTTCTCAGGCATTTGAAAATAGTCACCATTCAGTTGTTTCACTTCTTCTGTTACAATTTCCCATCCTTTAAATTGATAACCTTCACAAATAGGAACTGCATCACTTTTTCCGACTGTTTCGTATACAGCATAATCTTTTGCTTCAGGTACCTCACCTACACTACATCCACTTGGGGCATTTCCATCGTAAATCACTTTATAATGTGTTTTTAAACTAGGACTTTCCTTTGTTGTAACATCTTCTTTATCCCCATCTATTTGAGAAACCACTTTACTACTCTTGTTAGTTGGATTAATTTCACTTCCTGTGTAAGAATCTCCTTTTAAATCAATATCTATCGTTAACGTGGCACTTTGTCCTGACTTTAAACCGCTTAAATCCCATGTCACTTTGGGTACTCCGTTATCATTTTCTAACTCTACTTTTCCAAAAGAAGGTTGAATATTCGAAACCTCCTTTAAATCAAAATATTCATTATGAATCCAATCCGTTAAGATAAACTTATCATAAGGAATAGGTAGAACAGAAGCATCAAACAAGACATTATTCAACGTAGTCATATCCGCGATAAACTGGTTATCACTAACTTCTTTGATAGGTTCTAAAATTTCTTCTCCCATTTCATATTGAACCCCATGGATATTTAACCACGGATATTCACTTTTTAAATATTGATATTCCCCTATTTGATTCGGAATATCCTCATTCGGATATCCATCCGTTAAGAATAAAACAACACACTCTGTATCTTCTTTCTTGGAATAATTTTTCAAAATTTCATCTACATGGACAAGCGGTTGATAATAATTAGTAGTTCCTATAGCTTCTAAACTACTTATCACCTCTATTAAACTATTTGTGTCATTAGTAAAACCAGACACTAGTTCAGAGTTTGTATCAAACGTAATTAATGCTGCCTGATTGTTTTTATTTGATAACAACGCAGTTAATAAATCGATGGAATCTTTCTTCACTCGCTCTAACTTTTCTCCTGCCATAGATCCAGATATATCAAGAACTAGAATGACATCTGTATTCGGATTTTCTGTCTTTAAAATCGTATCTACTTGAAAGGTAATTCTCGCTTTCCCTAAGCCAATCCATTCCGCACCCTTGTCAACCCGCCAACTTCCCGGATCATTCTCTTCATAACTTAACGTTTGGGATGAAAAAGAAATCTTGGGTATTGGTTCGCTTAAGGCATAAGAATTCAGCAAAAGTCCTATTCCAACCATGAAAATAGCCAATAAACCAATCGTAAGAACTCCAACTCTTTTATGAATCCAAAGAAACGCTTTTTTCACCTAACATTCTTCCTTTCACAATAAAAACAAGGAGCATTTTTTTCTAAAAAAAAGGAATGCGCTCAGGAGAAAATATAAAAAATTTCCACCCTTCACGATTCCTAATTTTCTCC
>CANQHQ010000011.1 GCA_947623825.1 uncultured Bacilli bacterium | reverse complement strand
CTTTTTTGTACTTTTTAATTTTTCATAAATTTGATTGGCTATCGCTTTGTATCCATCTAAATTTGGATGAATATCCATGGGATTCGGTAAATAGTTTTTATTCTGCTTAAAAATCTCGTAGTTAGAAAGATATATGGCATCATATTTTTTCGCTAGTTCTTGATACGTTTTATCCACATATTGAAATAGTTGATCTACCCACTCTTCCTTCATATCAAAAAGAGCAGGAAACGGATTGTAATATCCGATGATGTATAAATCATTTTTGGCATATTTTCTAATTTCTTTGATACAAGAATCTAATCGTGGGAGGATTTCATCGACTTTTTGATAATAACTGGCTTCATCTAGTAGATTTATATTTTTTATATCAAAAGAGTTTAAAAAGTCATTCGCCCCGATTGAAATGGTTACTAAATCAGACTCTCGCAAATCTCTTTTGATATCACTATTTCGAATAATCTCATTGATGATATCGACCGTTTCATATCCACTTACGCTGTATTTTTTAGAAAAATATTTGACTTTATCCTCCTCTTTGAGTTGTTCATATAAATAATCCGCATAACTCTTGCCTATTTCACCATAAGGATTTTGTCCTGCCGCTACAGAATCTCCTAAGGCTATATAATTTATTTTCTTCTCTGGAAAAAAGTGATATATCAAGAAGACCGAGAGGACAATAACGAGGAATAGTAGATATTTTCCGTATTTTTTCATGATTTACCTCCAATAGAAAAGAATAGATTTCTTCTATTCTTATTTTATTCTGTTCTTCTTTTTTTAGACGTCTTCTTCTTTTTCTTTTAATTCTATAGAAGCACCAACGTCCGTTAATTTTTCTACTAGATTCTCATATCCTCGTAATACAGGTCCTATGTTGGTAATGGTGGTGGTTCCTTCGGCTAAAAGTCCTCCTAGTACAAGACAAGCACCTGCCCGCAAATCGGTCGCTTTTACGTCTTTTCCTACAAGTTTGGTTGCTCCTTGAATTGTAATGGTATCATCATGAATCTCAATATTCGCCCCCATATCATTTAGGTAAGGGACATTCTTAAAACGATTCTCATAGAGTGTCTCTTCTAGAGTTGATTTTCCTTCACATTGGGTTAATAATACCGTAACGGGTTGTTGCAAATCAGTGGCAAATCCTGGATATCCTTGGGTTTTTATTTGTACTGGTTTTAAGTTAGGCGTTTTCGAAACCACCACATAATCTGGTCCTACTTCTATTTCTACTCCCATCTCTTTCATTTTTAAAATTAACATTTCCACATGTTCAGGAATGATATTATCTATTTTTAGATGATTTCCTACAAGAGCGCCAGCGATGACGTATGTACCGGTTTCAATTCGATCGGGAATGACTTCGGTATAACAACCACTCAGTTCTTCTACTCCATGAATTCGTATTTCACTCGTTCCTGCACCTGTAATTTTCGCTCCCATTCCATTTAAGAAGGTGGCTACATTGACAATTTCTGGTTCTTTGGCAGCATTTTCAATAATGGTATTTCCTTGCGCTTTGACAGCCACTAACATAGTGTTGATGGTTGCTCCTACACTAGGCATATCTAAATATACGTGGGCACCCTTTAATTTTTCAGCAGTGATTGTATATTTGTTCTTTTCTTCGACAATTTTTGCTCCTAAGGCGCGAAATCCTTTTAAAGTTTGGTCAATTGGTCTGGCTCCTATCGAACATCCACCTGGAAAATACATTTCCACATGTTTATATTTTGCTAATAAAACGGCCATGAAATAATAAGACGCACGCAATTTATCTGATAATCTTTCGGGAATTTCTTTATTGACCATCGTCGTAGGATCAATCACTATGCTTTCGCTTGCCCTTTTTACGTTGGCACCTAGATATTGAAGTATTTCTACTAGAGCATCCGTATCTGTAATCTCAGGAACATTACAAATTGTTACTTCGCTATCCGCAAGGATGGCTGCAGGAATGAGAGCGACCGATGCATTCTTCGAACCGCTGATACGAATGGTTCCTTCCAGTGTTTTTCCTCCATTAATTTGTAATACTTTCATAAATACCTCCGGTATGTTTTTCTACTATATTGTATTTTTTATTTTAGGATAGGTTCATAAACAACGTCGTTTTTTCTTTGACTTTGTCTTTGATGGCCTTCTCCCCACTTCCAATTACTTTTCTTGGATCATAGGCATCGTTCTTTTCCACGAATTCTTTGACACATTGATGCCAAGCAATTTGAAGTTCTGTATTAATGTTAATTTTATTAATTCCACAAGAGATGGCTTCTTTGATTTGAAAATCAGGAATTCCTGTACCACCATGCAATACTAAAGGGATTTCAAGATGTTCAGAAATTTCTTTCATCGTCTGAAAATCTAAATTTGGTTCTCCCTTATATAGTCCGTGAACACTTCCAAGGGCTGGTGCTAGAGAATCAATTCCGGTCTTTTGCACTAGTTCAAGACATTCATCTAATCTTGCGTTGGTTGCACTCGAAGTAATATTGTCTTCGGTTCCACCGATATGACCAATCTCTGCTTCGACAGTTACTCCTTTGGCATGGGCATAATCTACTACTTGTTTGGTAATCGCGATATTTTCTTCTAATGGATGTCTCGAGGCATCGATCATAACGGAAGTAAATCCTGCATCGATGGCTTGTTGACAGGTTTCAAAACTAGATCCATGATCGACATGAAGACATACAGGAATGGTAATCTTTAAATCTTTTAATAGTCCCTGTACCATAGAACTTACGGCATTCCATCCACCCATGTATTTGGATGCTCCTTCACTTACGCCTAGGATTACTGGTTTTCCCATTTCTTGCATTTCTTCTAGAATGTATTTGGTCCATTCTAAATTATTGATATTAAAGTGAGGTACTGCATAATGTCCTCTTTTGGCTTCTAATAACATTTCTTTACTATTTACTAACAATTTTCTCTTCCTCTTTTCTATAACTTGTCCCTCTATTTGATGGAGTTTTTCACTTTAACTATACCATATTTTCTTTTTTTAGTATATTTTTCTTAGTAGAAAAAGACAATTTTTCTGTCAAATATTAAAAAATATAATAAAGACCGAGACAGAAGAGGATGATACTTCCTATGAGAGTCGAAATTTTTCCATATTTTTTCGCAAATAAATTTCCTAATTTTACTCCAAGATAGGTAAAAGTTGCACTGGTGATGGCAAAGATGATGGCTGCCAAACTGATATGCGTGGTGAGACTTCCTAACCCAATACCAATACTGAAACTATCAATGCTTACGGTAAAGGCAAATAGGCAGATAGAATAGATGTTTTCTAGAATTTTTATGGTTTCTTCTTTTTTAATCGAAGCGAGCATTTCTATGGATAAAATCACAAAGATAACTCCTGCGATAGTTTGAGGATTCATGGGGATAATTTGAAAAAGCCACTTCCCTAACGTATATCCTAGAATGGGCATAAAAAAATGAAATATTCCAACGAAAAGACTCATCCAACGATGATAGGTTTCTTTCATGTTTAAGGTTCCATAAATTAACGCAAGAGAAAACGCATCCATACTTAAACCGATGGCTAGAAGAAAAAGAATCCATAAAGACATAAAAAAACCTCCTAATAAAGAATATGTAGGAAGTTCTCTTTTTTTCGTGTTTTCTATTTAATCGTTTCTTCACGAAATCTTTTTTTGTTTGATTTTTAGAAATATTTGTCGATTAGATCTTTAATAAAAAATTTATATTCCACTTCTTCTCCTTGTTCTTTTTCTTCGGCTTCTAACGAACAGAGAGGAGGGAACAATACACACCACCAATTTTTTCCTAGTCCATCTCCTAAGGTTACCACCATTGATTCATAAAAACCTTCTTCATAACTGACACCATGATATTCTTTTTTCGGAAAGTAATTTTGTCCATAATGAATTTGAAATTCAGGGCTAGCCTGTTCTTTCTCTAAGATTTGTTCAATTCGTCTTCCATAGTCCCCTAATTTTCCTTGCGTAATCTTTCTTGCTTCTTCGATATTCTTGGCATTTTTTACGGATTCATATAATTCTTCTTGGATTCCTTTTTTTACCGATAGTTTGATTTCTTGATCTCTTATTTCATCGCTATTCGCAATGACGCGAAAACGAATGGAGTCTTTGGGAATTACAATGGTTTCTTCTTTAGAAGGAAGAAAAGTGAATAACATCAAAATACTTAAAATTGGAATGATTTTTTTCATTTAAAAATCCACCTTTCTATTTCATAGTGGATTCTTTTTCTTTTTTTTATTCACTTTTTCTAAGATTTCTTTTTCGAAAAGGCAAAAATCATCCGATCTCGACCACTTAAATCTTTTTTGGCAAGGACGGCGACAGAATCTAATTCTTCCTTGATGAGATTGGTGACTGCTTCTCTTTGATCACAACCGATTTCAAAGGCAATCATAAATTTTTCTTTTAAGTTTTTCTTACAAGTTCTCAATATTTTTCGGTAACAATCTAATCCATCCTCTCCGGCGTATAACGCAAGATGTGGTTCGTTATCATGCACTACCTTTTCGACCTCTTCCCCATTTCTTAAGTAAGGGGGGTTACTGATGATGATGTCATATTGTTCTTCAATTTCATCTAAAAAATCACTTTTTTTGATTTGAACATCTAAATTTTTTCGATGTGCGTTCTCTGTCGTGATGGCTAAGGCGTCTTCACTGATATCTACTAACGTTACATCTAAACTTGGAATGAGGTGCTTTAAAGTTAGTCCGATGCAACCCGTTCCGGTACCTAAGTCGATGACTTTTAAATCCTTTGTGTCAAAGAATTCATCTAGGTACATCATGGTACTTTCGACTAGTTCTTCCGTCTCAAACCGCGGAATTAAAGTCGCCTCATTCACTACAAATTCTTCTCCATAAAAATTGACATTTCCCACCACGTATTGAAGAGGACGATTGGCAGCTAATTCATTGATTTTTTCTTTGTATTGATTCGCAATTTCTTCTGGTACCTCTTCGTTGAGGATGGTTAGTAATTCCAAAGGGTTCACTCCCATCAATATCGCTAGTAACATTTTGGCATGTTGAGAATGTACCTTACTTTTTCCATAAACAATTAAATCTTCCACTCTCATTTTTATCCTTCTTCCTCATTGAAAAAGAAATCAAAAGTCTAGTCCTCTTGATTCCCTGCTAACTTTCTTTTTTGGTCTTCTGTAATTAGGGCTTCTATCAGTTCATCGATGGCACCATTCATTACTCGATCTAAATTGTTGGTGGTGTAACCGATACGGTGATCCGTTACACGATTTTGGGGATAATTATACGTCCTAATTTTTTCGGCACGGTTTCCGGTCCCTATCTTACTTCGTCTTTCTGCCCCAAGTTCTTCTTCTTGTTTTTGCATCTTCTGTTCATATAAACGCGCCCGTAATACTTTCATGGCTTGTTCCTTATTTTGAATTTGACTTCGTTCATTTTGACAGGTAACGACCGTATTCGTTGGCAAGTGCGTAATTCGAACCGCACTATCCGTCGTATTGACTCCTTGTCCTCCACATCCACTTGAACGATAAATATCGATTCTTAAATCGGCAGGGTTAATTTCAATATTTCCGTCATCTTCCACTTCTGGCATCACTAATACCGTGGCTGTGGAAGTTTGAATTCTTCCTTGGGATTCGGTTTCCGGTACTCTTTGGACACGGTGAGAGCCACTTTCGTATTTCAATTTGGAATACACATTATCGCCTTTTACCATGAATTCGATTTGGGCAAATCCTCCGGCTTCTCCTTCGACACTATTAATCAATTCTACTTTAAAGCCTTGTTTTTCGGCATATCTCGTATACATACGATATAAATCTCCCGCAAAAATGTTGGCTTCATCTCCTCCTGCCGCACCACGAATTTCGACGATAACATTTTTACCATCATTCGGATCTTTCGGAATTAACAATATTTCGATTTCTTCTTCTAGTGATGTTTTTTTCTGTTCCAATGTCTCTAACTCTTCTTTTGCCATTTCTGCCATTTCAGGGTCCTTGACCATTTCTTTGGCGTCCGCAATCTCATTCAAGACTTTTTTGTATTCCTCGTACCGATTTACTGTGATTTCCAAATCGGAAGATTCTTTGGATACTTCTTTCATTTTATTGATATCATTATATATTTCTGGTTTCGAAAGAAGTTCTTGAAGTTCTTGATATCTTTTCTTTATAGCCTCTAATCTTTCTATCATGGTTTTCACCCTTTCTGATTGTCCTTATTATATCACATTTTTTATCTATAGAAACTTACTTATTCTATTTGATTCTTTTTTGAGGTGCCGCCTCTCGTTGTTCTACTACATTTTTGAACTTACTAATTATTTCTTCTTTATATTTCCAAGATTCTTGTTCTGCGATTGATAAATACTCACTTTGGAGAAGCGCTACTTTTCTTTGTCGATCTTCTTCTGTATCTACCGGCATCACGTCTTGAAATCTAGTTGCGTCTGTGACAAAGCATCCGTAATTAACGCCTCTAATTCTTTGTCCACAGGTCAAGCAATATTGATATTGTTCACTTCCTTGGGAATTTTTCCCTAAGTACAAAATATAAGTGTGTTTACAACGATTATCTGTCACTGCTGTTTCGTTCATTGATCGTTCTTCCCTTCTTGAAAAGAACTAGAATTATTGTTCTAATTCTAGTTCATCCTCATCTAATACTACTAAATCTTTTAAATCTTCATCGGTATCGTCCATTTCATCTTCGTTTTCCATCGAGTCAAAATTAGAAATTTCATCTTCCTCTTCCTCATCGTCTTCTTTGTTTTCGTCCATTTCTTCTTCTTCCTCTTCCTCTACAATTTTTACTAATTTATCGGAAGTATGACGACTTCTTAAATCCCACTTTCCATCATCTAATAAGATAAATCTTTTATCTGTGGTTAAGGATGTATAGTAATCTCCTATTTTTTCATCAAAGACTGATTCAGGTAAATTTAACAATTTTATTATTTTTTTGAATAATGTTGCTGTATTTTGTGCTCCTTTTTCTTCTAGGATCATATCTGTAATATCTTTATTTGATAATAATTCTAAATCTTCTTTCTTTAGATTTTTAAGACCCATAAGAATCCTCCTCATTTATTTCAAAATTTCGCATTGAATGCGTCTTTGTTTCTTAAAAAATTATCATAGAATCTTATACCATTATTTAGAGAAAAACGCAACCTATTTTTTACATTTTTTCAGGAACAGAAATTCCTAATATGTCTAGTAAAAATAAATTCGTTTTACATACGACTTCGGTCATCGCTAACCAAGTAGTTTTCAACTCTTCATCTTTACTTGTTAGTATATGATTTTCAGAATAAAATTTATTATACGTACTAGTTAATTTATATAAAAATTCTGTAATATCGTTTAGTGACTTGGTATCAAAGGCTTTTTTTAGTACTTTTGGTAATGAAATTAAGGTTAATAAGACGTTTTTATCTGTGTCATTTTTTAATTTTTTTACTTCGTAAGTCTCATATCCGTTTTCTTTGGCTTTTCTTAAAAGAGATTTCATACGAATGGTAGAATAAAGGAGATATGGTCCTGTCTTTCCTTCTAAGTCCGCAAATTTAGATGGTTCAAAGACATAATCGGTC
Organism: uncultured Bacilli bacterium; assembly: GCA_947623825.1. Classification (GTDB taxonomy): domain Bacteria; phylum Bacillota_I; class Bacilli_A; order RF39; family UBA660; genus Alloscybalousia. The sequence continues at coordinate 27,433 of CANQHQ010000011.1, read as the reverse complement.
GCACGATAAGGAAGCAAATCCGCATATTTTAAAGCGGATATCGCAATCATTTTGGCGATTTGTTTCTTTTCTTCTGGATCCGTAATCATCGGATTTAAGCGTTTGGTGGTTTCTTCATTTACCAAATCGATGAGACTACCGAGAGTCATGACTCCTCCATCTCTTGTTTTGAATGGTTTACCATCTGGTCCATTCATCGTTCCAAAGCCAATAAACTCTAATTTGGTGGCTTCGGTTGTAAATTTTGCTTTATTGGAAGCCCGAAATACTTGTCGAAAGTGAAGATCTTGACGATTATCTGCGAGATACCAAATTTCATCTGGTTGGAACCGTTTCATTCTTCCATAAATCGTCGCTAAATCAGTCGTTTCGTAGATGTATCCACCATTTCCTTTTACTAAAATAATGGGTGGCATTTCCTTTTTATCGGTTTCCTCACGAATATCCATGATGGTCGCACCTTCGCTTATTTCGAGAAGATGTTTTTCTTCTAATTCTTTCAACATGTCTGGAATATAGGCAAAACTATCTAATTCACCTTCCCAAAGATCAAAAGAAGTGTTTAAATCTTGATAGATTCGTCTAATATCAATTAATGATAAGTCTTTTATTTTATTCCATAAGGCATTATATCCTGGGTGTCCTTTTTGAATTTCTAAAGTTAATTCTCTTGCTTCTTCCATCTTATCTTCATTTGCTTTGGCTTTTCTAGATGCTTCTGGATAGATGATCGATAAATCTTCATTCGTAATCGGGAGGTCAAAATCTTCTCCTTGATAGTTTTCTTGAAAACAAATCAATTCTGGATATCGTTCCTTCATTTCACTGACAACCATTCCTGATTGGAGTCCCGAATCTCCCAAATGTGCATCGGCGATGACATCACAACCGAGTTTTTTCGCTAACCGTTTTAAGGCTTCTCCAATATTCGCCGAACGTAGATGCCCTACGTGTAGAGTTTTCGCTACATTCGCTCCACCATAATCTATGATAATTTTCTTCTTCGGTTCCTTATCAATGCTATTTTCTATCCCTTTTTGCATTTCGATTAAAGATTGTTTATAAAATTCTTCTGTAAAACTGATGTTGATAAAGCCCGCACCAGCGATGTTTATATTTTGAAATCTTCCGTCTTTCTCTAATTCTGTCGTGATTTTTTCGGCAATTTCTCTCGGATTACAATGATTTTCTTTGCCTAATTGAAACGCTTCATTGATTTGAAATTCCCCTAATTCTGGTCTTCCACTTGGTTGAAGATTGATTTTTTCGATGGTATATCCAAGTTGTTGGACCATTTTTGTAAGATCGATTTCTACTTGTTTGAGTATACTCATTTTTTCACCTCTTTTTTTATTAAAAATGAATTCTATATTCTATTTGTTCTTGAGTTTCTATTACTTGATAGACAAGTTGAAATGTTTGATTTTCGTATTGAAATTTCTCTGTCATGATTCGAATTGGCATTTCCTCTTTCGCTTCTTCGATTCTTATTTTGGCACTTGTTTCCTTCTTAGAATCAAAAGGAATCGTTAACGTATACTCTTTGTTTTTTCGAATCATTTTTTGTCGTGGAAAGTCTATCATGACTTTTGTTTGTTGTTGATCTTCTTCTTGAAATCTTAAGATTTGATTTTTTTCGTCGTAAGTTCCAGAAACAGTACATTCTTGATTGGTTTCTTTTGTTAAAAATTGAATCGATACATCCACTTTTTTCATCAGAACTCATCTCCAAAAATCTAAGCCCAATTATAACACACCTTGCCTCCTTTTCCTACTGTTTTTTTATTTTTTCAAAGAAAGTTTTTTGTTTCTTTTCTTTTTTTCTTTTCATACATATTTTTTCTTTTTCTTTTCATAATAAAACTAGATTGGAGGTCATCATGAAAAAATTGAAAAAGTGGATACGACGATTCTTTTTTTTGATTCTACTTCTTGTCGTTGGATTTAGTGGTTTATACGCTTATCTTAAGATGTCTCCAAAGTTAGAAATTAAAAGCGCCAATGCTTTTTTAATGTATGATTCTGAACAAGAATTATTCTTTCAAGGAAGTGGCAGTCAAGAATGGATTGCGTTAGACGAAATTTCTGATGCATTGATTCAAACAACCATTCATACGGAAGATCAACATTTCTATCAACATCATGGGTTTGATTTTTTGCGTATTTTAAAAGCGATGTATGTCAATATTCTTACCCGTTCCAAAAGTCAAGGGGCTTCGACGATTTCGCAACAGTATGCCAAAAATTTGTTTCTGGATTTTGATAAAACTTGGGAACGAAAATTAAATGAAATGTGGCTCACTATGCAGTTGGAAGTTCATTATAGTAAAGACGAAATTCTAGAGGGATACTTAAATACGATTAACTATGGTCATGGGATGTATGGAATTCAAAATGCGGCTAAATTTTATTTTGATAAGTCTGCCAAAGATCTCGATTTAGCGGAATCGGCTATGTTGGCAGGAATTCCTAAAAGTCCTGCGAATTACTCTCCTTTTGTCAATTATGAACTGGCGAAAAAACGACAAATCAATATTTTATATAAACTTTTTCAGGATGGAGTGATTTCCGAAGAGGAATACACCAAGGCAAAAGAGGAAGAATTAACTTTGGTTGGTCAAAAAGATTCTCCAGAAGTTGCGAATATCATGTATTACCAGGATGCCGTCATGCGTGAATTAAAATCGTTAAAAGAAATTCCTGATTCTTATTTGGAGACGGGTGGTTTGAGAATTTATACCAATTTAAACCTACAAGCCCAACAGATTCTTGAAAGTAGTATTCAAAATAATCTTACGACAGAAAAGGATTTACAAGTGGCAGCGGTAATGATGGAACCTTCGACAGGAAAAGTCATTGCCTTAGTCGGTGGGCGGGATTACAATACCAGTCAATTTAATCGGGCGGTTCAGTCTAGTCGACAAGTGGGTTCTACCATGAAACCGTTTTTATACTATGCGGCTTTAGAAAACGGATTTACTTCTAGTACGACGTTTACTAGTGAAGAAACGACGTTTACCTTTGCGAATGATCAAAGTTATTCACCACAAAATTACGGAAATCAATACGCGCACAAACCCATTTCTCTAGCGACCGCTATTTCTTATTCAGATAATATTTATGCGGTAAAAACACATATGTTTTTGGGAGAAGATGCATTAGTAGATATTTCGAAACGTTTGGGAATCACCGCAAAATTAGAAGAAATTCCTTCTCTTCCTCTCGGTACTGCCGAAATCAATATTATTGAAATGGCTGCGGCTTACTCTGCTTTTGCGAACGAAGGGTATCGAGTTCAAGGTTCCTTCATTTCTAAGGTTGAAGATTTAAGAGGAAACGTTCTATACGAAAATAAACAAGAACCAGAGTTGATTCTAAATAAAAGTCTTACTTTCATTCTCAGTAATTTACTTACTTCTACTTACGATTCTGCTTTTATTGACTATAATTATCCTACGGCAATTGGGATTGCGCCCAAAATTCACCATAAACTTGCTTTAAAAAGCGGGACAACGGATACCGATCATTGGTCCATTGGTTACAATAAAGATCTTTGTACGGCTGTTTGGATCGGGTATGACGATAATCGTTCAATTTCTACTGGAGATTATAAATTTTCTCGAAATATTTGGGTTGATGCGATGGAAAATTATTTACAAGACAAAAAAGATGAATGGTATGAACAGCCTAGTAATGTGGTCGGGGTACTTGTGAACCCCATTACGGGTAAACCTGCCACCGAAGAAGATAAGCAAAAGAAAATCTTGTATTATGTCAAGGGGACAGAGCCAACGATGGCAGACACCGTTTTCGATGAATTATTAGAAGAAAATTGATTTTCTTTTTTAGAGATTTGGTATAAGTGATACCGGAAAGCATATAGTTTGGTAGGAAGGTGATTTTATGAATCCAAATTATCCGTCTACAGGAAATCCAAACTATATTCCGAGTCAAAGTACTTATCCTCCTTATGTCGATTATACGAATTATCCAGTCAATCAAGGAGTCTCTTCGACACCACGAGTAGATCCGCAATATGCAGAAAGTATTTTTCGAAAGAATCAAGGAAGAAGAGTATCCGTTTATTTTTCTTACCCGGATTCTGTAGAATGGAGAGATAAAGTCTTTACAGGAACCATTATCGATGATGGAAGAGACTATTTACTTCTTAGGGATGATCAACAGAAAACCATTTTGTTATGGCTTGTTTATATTAATTATGCGATTTTTGACGAACCACCTAATTATTAATGGGAAAAGTTTGTTCGTTCTTTCATATAGATTGTTCTTTTTTCAATCTATATTTTTTTTGACCTATGGTATATTTCGTGGTAAAATGTAGATGATAGAGAGAATCGATAGGTGAGGTTATGTATTACGTTATATTTGCCATTGTAATTGTTCTTTTATTATTTTTAATATGGGAAGTCAATCACTATAATCAGTTTCAAGTTGCGAAAATTCGAATCAGTGAAGCAGAAAATAATATTGATATTTTACTTCAAAAGAAATTTACTCTTCTAGAAAGAACCATCAAGATTATAGAAGAAGCAGACGAAGGTTATAAAAAAGAACAAATACTTTCTAGCCTTATTAAAATGAAGAATCAAAAATTGGATCACTTTGAACTCAATGAAGCGTTAGAAAAATCTTATATGGAATACAAGGGGATTTTGGACTTAGATGCCAAACTTGGAGAAATTGAGAGCCTAACCAATATTAATTTTGAATTGGTTGATATTGAAAACGATTTAACGGCCGCTAAAAAATATTATAATGATACGATTGTTTCTTATAATCAATTAGTTCGTTGTTTTCCTTCTAATATCGTAGGTCTATTGTGTCATTATAAAGCAAAAGAGTTTTATTCTTCTTATCAAGAAGAAGGGTTAGAGATTTTGAAAAAGAAATAGAAAAGAAAGAGAAGAGGAAGAAACTCTAATTAGTTCTAATTAGTAGACATTCAATAAAAAACAGTGCATTAAAAAGAGAAAAGTGAAATAGGACATGAGCCTTGTTTCTATGTTCAAGAAACGGGGTTTGGTTTCCTATTTTCTTTTCTCTTTTTGTATTGATTCTTTTATTTATTTCATTTTTTATCTATTTCCTCTTTTGTTATCTTATTTTTTATTTATCTCATTTTTTGTTTGTTTCCTTTTTTGTCATCTCATTTTTTTATTTATCTCCTTTTTGTTTATTTCAATTCCCAATGAATAGGAGAAATTCCATTTTTTTCTAGAAATTTATTTGTTTTTGAAAAAGGATGACTGCCAAAAAAACCTTGAGAAGCGGAATAAGGTGAAGGATGAGCGGATTCAATCACACAGTGGATAGGATTGGTAATCAGACTTTTTTTACTTCGCGCGAAACTTCCCCATAAGAGGAAAACTACCGGTGTTTGTTTTTCATTGATTTTTGAAATGACATAGTCCGTAAATGTTTCCCATCCGATATCTTTATGAGAAGCAGGTTGATGCTTGATGACAGTAAGAACTGTGTTTAAAAGAAGAACTCCTTCTTTGGTCCAAGGAACAAGACTTCCTGATTGCGGGATTTCGTATCCTAAATCACTTTTTAATTCTTTGAAAATATTTTGAAGAGAGGGTGGCTTTTGGATTCCTTCTTTGACGGAAAAAGACAATCCTTCCGCTTGATTTTCTCTATGATAAGGATCTTGTCCTAAAATAACAACTTTTACATCCTTGTAGGCCGTATTACGGAAGGCTTTAAAAATTTCCGTTTTCTTTGGATATACCGTTTTTTCTTTGTATTCTTGTTCTACAAAATGGATTAGATCTTTAAAATAGTCTTTTTCCATTTCCTCTTTTAAAATTTCGTCCCAATCATTTCCTATCATGTGTTTGTACTCCTTTTTTTCATTTTATCATACTTTCTTAGACTTGGGTTGATTTTCCCATTCTCTTTTTATATCTTTTCGAAGGCAAAAGAGGCTATACATATTTATAATGGCTAAAATAGCGACGAAGAAGTCGACACAATCCCAAAGAAAATGAGGATTGGCAAGACTGCCAAATAAAATGAAAAAGATGGTTCCTATTCTTAGGAAAGGAAGAAGAAAAGGATGCTTGGTTTTTACTAAATATTTTAAACTACTTTCTCCATAGTAATAGCCAGAAATGATTGTGGAATAGGCGAAAGTGAGAATGGTAAAAAGAAGAAATACATTTCCCCAACTTCCTAAGTGATATTGAAATGCATATCTAGTCAGTTCAATTCCATTTACATTTTCCCAGGAATAAAGTTGATAATCCGAGGTTAAGATGATAAAAGCAGTCAACGTACAAACGATAAAGATCGTAAAATAAATTCCCAAAACTTGAAGAAGGCCCGAATCACTCGGGGTTTCTGTTTTGGTTGTACTACTGGCAATGGCGCCACTTCCTAGACCTGCTTCTGTTGAAAAGACTCCTCTTTGGACACCTATAATGAGGATTGATAAAATGCCAACACCTATGGTTTTTGGTTGAAATGCAGACGTGATGATGAAAAGAAAAATACTGGGAATTTGCTTAAAATGTCGAAGAAGAATCAACGAACAAAGAAGAAAGTAGCCGAATCCCATTATCGGTACTAGTTTTCCTGTAATGTGGGCAATTCTTTGAATTCCTTTTCGAATAATGAAACCCGTAAGAATACTCAAAAAAATTCCAATTATCCAGGGAGAAAGAAAGGAGATTTTATCAAGAGATTTGGTAATTGTGTTGGCTTGAATTGTGATGAATCCAGCGATATAGGCAAAAAGGAGAATACTGGCATATACTTTGGATAGTACTTTTTTATGAAGACCTCGATCTATATAATAGGCCGGTCCTCCTTCGTAACTATCTTTGGTTTTGATTTGATATTTAGCGGCCATCGTACTTTCTACATAAGTATTGGCAGCTGTCAAAATTCCAGAAACCCAAATCCAAAAGATGGTTCCTGGTCCTCCGATATGGATGGCCAAAGCAATACCCGCTAGAGAACCTACTCCGATTCTTGCGGCTAGTGCCATCATTAAACTTTCCATGGGACTGACTCCACTTGTGGATGGTTTCTTTAACGGTTTTATCATTTGCTTGAAGCGAAATTGGGGACCTTTTAAAACAACTGTAAAATAAATTCCTCCACCAACTAAAAAAACAATCGCCACGCTCCAAAGAATGTCTATTCCTATTTTTAGCATAGAATCACCCATTGTCAGTATAGCGATTGTTTCTTTCTTTTTTTGTCGCTTTGTCGTTTAATTGGTTCGATTTCGATTGGAAATCATTCTGGTAATATCCACCACGCGTTCTTCGGTATTTTCTAATAGATAGTTATATAAGGAGGGGTTGGCATGGATCGCTGTTAGAATTCTCCAGTCTTCTTCTGAAAGATTGACAATTTTACTTGCTTGGCGATATAGAGAAGAACTTAACTCTTTCCCTAGAAGCCACATAAAATCTACTTGAAGGAGTTCTGCGATTTGTTCTATTTGTTCCACAGAAGGGACACTTCTTCCACTTTCATAATAACAGATGGCATTTCCTGTAACTCCAATTGCTTTTCCTAAATCTTCTTGGGTATATCCTCTTCTTTTTCTTGCTTCTTTTAATCTTTTTCGAAATACTTCCATATTATCCCTCTTTTATAGGTTCATTATAGAAATATTTCTCCTTGAATGAGATTAAGTTAACAGATTGTTAACTTTTTTTCTGCTTGCTCTTCCGGCTTTTCTGTCTTAAAAAGGACTTTCCTGGATGGATTCATAATCCTTTTTTTATTCGGGATTTTTTATTCATAATTTTGTTTCTACTTGGATTTTCTCATAAAAAAAGCACTGATTTGTGCCTTTATTTATGGTAAGTTTCGTGATTTCTAATCTTGTAACTGCGATAGATTTGTTCTAAAAGAAGGATGCGAAACAATTGATGGGGAAACGTTAAGCGAGAAAAAGATAACTTTAGATTGGCTTTTTCTTTGATTCTAGGATGAATTCCGTAAGAACCTCCAATTAGAAAAGTAAGGTTACTATTCCTCATTTCTATTTTTTCTAGTTGTTCACTCAATTCTACCGAGGAAGGCATCGTTCCTTCAATTTCCATTGTGATCAAAAAGTCTTTGGGATTTAATATCTTTTCAATTCTCTCTCCTTCTGTCGCAAGAGCAATTTTTTCATCATCGATTTTTTCGTCTTGTACTTCTATTAGTTCGACAGTCGTATATTTCTGAAGACGCTTTAGATATTCCTGACAGGCTTCCTTCCAATACGATTCCTTTAATTTTCCAACACAGATAATTTTAATCATTTAAACCTCCAATAATTCTAGAGATTCATTCTGTTTTGCGACATAAACGGGTTGTTCATGATGATTTTCCATCAATCTTTCTTTGGTTGTCTCATAAGCAAGTTCTTCTGTATTATTATGTTCACTTAAGTGCGCAAGAATAATATATTTGGTTTTCTCACCGACCAATTCGTTCAAATATCCAGCCACCGTCGTATTGGATAAGTGTCCCTTATCACTGATAATTCTCTGTTTCAAGATATAGGGGTAAGATCCATCCATTAACATTTTTTCATCGTGATTGCTTTCCATAATGTAAATGTTTTTATTTCCAAGTCTCTGTAATTGTTTCCGATGAATATATCCCGTATCCGTAATATATACAAGCGAGGCTTTTTCGTCATTGATTAAATATCCTGTAGATTCCACATCGTGGGAAGTAGGAATACATTCTACATGAAATGGTCCTATTTGATTTTCTGACGCTAAAACCGATAAATTCGTAATAGGAATGATTTCTTCTAAATCTGGAACCATTTTTTCCGTGAGGTACACAGGAATGGGATGTCTTTTTATTAAGGATTGTAATCCTTTCGTGTGGTCTCCATGGGCATGGGTAATAAGGATTCCGTCTAAGTTGGTTGGTTCGATTCCTATTTTTTCCAATTGTCTACAAAGATAGGAAAAGGAAACTCCAATATCAATCAGCAATCGATATCCCTTCGATTCGATGTAAGTAGAATTTCCTTTCGAGCCACTCGCTAATACTTTGACTTTCATCGATACAACGTCAATGGATTGATTGCCGTTCCCACATACGGTGTACTAATCCATACTCCAAAGTGTAAGTGAACTCCTGTTGCATTTCCTGTATCTCCCATGGTTCCTATTACGTCGTTGGCATAGACGATATCGCCTTCTTGAACGTTTCTTTGCGTTAAATGTGCATATTCTGTGAAATATCCATTCGCATGTTTAATAATGATGTAGTTTCCATTTCCTTGTGTTCTACTAGAAACAACCACAATTCCGTTATTGGCTGCTTTAATTGGTTCTCCTCGATATCCACCAATATCGATGGCATTGTGTTGTTTTCTCCAACGGAAACCAAAATTACTGTTGATTGTTTGAGAGGATGTTGGCCAAACCCAACTTCCCATTCCTACTGGTACAGCTACACTATAACGTCCGCTTCCTCCTCCAGAAGATACATAGTATTTTTTGGTTCCTCTCACGATGACTTTATTGACTGGTTCTTTGATCACCACTTCTCCCATGTTTACGGTTGAGACAATTTCGCCATTTACTAACTGTACTTTTTCTGTTACAAGACTTAATCCGTCTGATCCTTCTTCTTTCACCTTTTCGTATCCTGTGTATTGCGTGTCATCATCTTCGTAAGTTGTTTCGCGCAATTTTACTCTTTCGGATACTACATGGGTTTCTTCGATGGTATCAAACTGTGGTTGAATCACACCTAGGGTAACGGTTTCTCCCGGATATAACAAATCTTTTTCTGTTTTATAAGAAGTGTTGGCAATGAGAAATTCTTCTGGTGCGAGTTTATGATTATAGGCAATATCAGTAATTGTATCCCCTTCTTGTACTGTATACGTTTCCTGCTCTTCTAGGGTTCCAAATAATAGATATTTGCATAAATCTTCTTCGTTCGTAAAAATATTTCCATCGGTTGGAATTCTCGTTTTTTGAATGGTTATATTATTTTTTATATACATATCTTCAATGATGGTTCCAGTTGTCTCAATTTCTTCCTGCGTTTCATTTATGAAATTATCGTAATCTTTTTCCCCAATAAACGATTTAATTGTCTTTTCTACTGAATTCGTAAATATGTCCTTGTCTAACACATATAATACTTGATTTTCTGTTACGATGCTTTCTCCTTCGTTTACGGTTTTTTCATATCCATCAATCGTAATTTTATATCCATCAATCGTAAAGGATTCCTCTCCTTTAATTTCTTTCATGCGATTATAGATTTCTTCCGTTGTGGATATATTTTTGTCATAGGTAATTTCTTGAACGATATCTAAGTCAATGGGACTGTAGACGTTTTCTACATGGTATTTCTCTTTGATTTTTTGTTGATTTTTATCAATGTAGCGTTCTAAGTCCTCTTTGGACTGAATTAGCCCGAGCGATTTTCCCCCTAAATATACGTGATATAATTGGGTCGGATTCTGCTCCCTTCCAAAAATACCAAAAATCTTCGCATATGTGGTAGAAGGATTCGAACTGATATAGATTATTCCTGCGGAAAGAATTCCAACCAGTGTCGTAATCAAAATTGTTTTTTTATCCATTCGCATTTGGTTCCCCTCCATTCTCTTTGATATAGTTCACAAATGAACTTGTATTTTTTCTAAATAGTAAGTCGATTTTTCCTGTTGGACCATTTCTATGTTTTCCAATGATTAACTCACTGACACTTGGATCTGGCTCCTGTGCCGTTTTGGGAGTCGTGTAGTAGTCATCCCGATATAAAAGTGCCACAATATCCGCATCCTGTTCGATGGAACCCGACTCTCTCAAATCACTCATTTTTGGTCGTTTATCTTCTCTTGACTCCACTCCACGGGATAATTGGGCTAAGGCAACAATCGGAATATTTAATTCCATGGCCATTTTCTTTAGACTTCGTGAAATATCGGTCATCTCTGCTTGTCGATTATTTCCATAATTTCCTCCCATACTCAATAATTGCATATGGTCGATAATGACTAAATCGAGTCCGTCCGTACTTGTCGCTAATCTTCGGCATTTGGATTTTATATCTCCTACCGTCACACTGACATCATCAGAAATATAAAGTTTGGCATTACTCAATTGACTTTGCGCTGCTGTAATGCGTTTCCAATCGTTGTTAAGTAGATTTCCATTCATTAATTTTGAACCTTCAATCTGCCCTAAAGAAGAAATGATACGGTTCGCTAATTGATCTGCACCCATTTCCAAAGAAAAATATGCCACTGTTTTATTCGTATTGATTGCCACATAGGTTGCAAGATTTAAGGCAAAAGCCGTTTTCCCCATCGCTGGACGAGCCGCCAAAATGATTAATTGATTTTCATGTAATCCTGACGTTAATTTATCTAATTCAATCCAACCAGTTGGGATTCCAGTAACCTGTCCTTTACTTTCCGCAAGAATCGCCAAATTTTTCTGCACATCCACTAACACGTCTTGAATGGAACGAAATTCACCTGACCGACGATTCCGAATGATTTTTACAATTTTTTGTTCCACTTTATCGAGAACTTCCGACACCTCTCCTTCGTTTTCATACGCGAGAGTGGCAATCTCAGTCGAGGTATCAATCACGTTTCTTAAGAGATAATTATCTTCTACGGATTGAATATAAAATTCTACATTCGCAGCGGTAGGAACGACATTAATTACTTCTGTTAAATACTCTACACCACCAACTTCATTGAGTTTTTTTGTTTGGTTGAGTTCCGCTGTTACAGTCGTCAAGTCTATCGGCACTTTTTTATTATCTAAGTCGACAATGGTTTGAAAGATGATTCCATTTTTTTCATCATAGAAGCATTGTTTGGTAAGAACTTCTGTTGCGCGTTCTATTGCGAATCTTGAGAGAAACATTGCCCCTATGACAGATTGTTCTGCAATCAAATCATGAGGAATAGTCTTTACTGCCATATGGCCACCACCTTCCTTATTTTACAAGATGTACTCGAATCGTTGCTTTGATATCTTTATATAAATTGATGGTTACGTTGTGAAATCCTAAAGTCGTAATATTACTAACCATTTCTATTTGTCTTTTTTCTATTTTGAATCCTTGTTTGTGTAATTCATCTTTGATTTGTTTCGGACTGACACTTCCGAATACACGATCTTGTTCTCCTGTTTTTACTTTGAATAAAAACTCATTTTTTTCTAATCCTACTTTTAATTTTTCAGCCTCTTCGCGATTTTTCTTGTCCTCTTCTTTTTGAATTTCCTTTTGTTTGGCTAAATCTGTTAAATTTTTATCGTTCATTTGAACTGCATAGCCATTTTTGATTAAAAAATTTTGGGCATATCCGTCTTTTACTTCTTTTACTTCGCCCTTTTTGGCTTGTTTTTTTAAGTCTTTGATAAAAATTACTCTCATTTTCATCCCCCTAACCTAATATTTTATATAATTTCTTTTTTAAATCTTTCATCGTGGTTTCCTTCAATTGTACGGCGGCTTCATAGAGACCTCCTCCGCCACCTAATTGTTCTGCAATGAGACCAACATCCACTTTTCCTTCGCTTCGCGCACTCATGGCGATGGTTCCATCTACCGTATTCCCAATTACAAAAGAAGCAGTAATCCCATTAAATTGTAGAAGGGTATCTGCGGCTTTTGCCAATTCTTCTCTTTTATATTTGACGGATTCATCTCCCATCGTTACAGCATATTTTTCATTGACAATCTCTACATCCACAATGACTTTTTGTCTTATTATATAATCTTTGATATCTTGTTTCAAGTAATATTGTACTTTTTGTGGATCTGCTCCAAAAGTAGTTAAATGATAGGCGGCAAAATACGTTTTCGCTCTCGTTTTTACCACAAAATTGTTTGTATCTAGGACAATTCCTCCAAGAATTGCCGTTGCTACCTCAGGATTTAATTCAATTCCATAATAATAAATTAATTCCGTTACTAGTTCACAGGCGCTAGAAGCGTTGGTATCAATTAAAATCATTCCGTTTTGAATACTGTTTTCTCCTGGTTGATGATGATCTATCACGATTACATCTTCAAACTCATTTAGTAATTCTTTATTATATAACAATACTGATTTATTGGTATCTACAATAATCAATAAATTCTTTTCTTTTTTCTTCTTAGCGATTTCGTTACTTTTTATAAAGTTTCCCTTGGGTATTTGACTAATAATTTTTTCTACGGCTGGTTCAAATTCTTCATCATCCATCAAAAGGTAAGCTTCTTTATGAAATTTTTTCACGATATGTGACATACCTAGGGCACTTCCAATCGCATCTAAATCCGGATTTTTGTGTCCTACAATAAAGACTACTTCATGCTTTTTGATTATTTTTCTTAATTCTTTCGCTCTATCTGTTATTCCCATATTTATCCTCTCTACATTTCTACTTACATTATACTACAAAAAGAGGTTCCTGTCATTAAATGAGTCTATCGGAATCAAAGATTTCTGATAAAAAAAACTATATACTTGTTTTTGGAACAAATATATAGTTTCTTCTTATTTTGTATAAGGTAATAATGCAATGGCACGAGCACGTTTAATTTGTAAAGCAATATGTCTTTGATGTTTTGCACATGCTCCTGTAATTCTTCTAGGTAAAATTTTTCCCTTATCATTAATGTATTTTTTTAAAGTTTCTACATCTTTGTAATCGATATTCTTTCCTGTGCACATGTAGCAAACTTTTTTCTTTTTCTTATAAAATTCTGCCATAGTTTCTCTCTCCTTCCTTAGAATGGTAATTCGTCATCACTAATTTCAATGGAAGAGCCAAAGTCAGCAAAAGGATCTTGTGATACATCTGTTGTTGTAGGTGCCGGTGCGGGTTGTTCAAAATCATATGGTGTGGCATTCGCATAGGAAACGTTATTATTTCCTCCTGCATTGTTTCCAGAATTCTTACTATCTAAGAATTGGACATTGTCTGCAACAACTTCTGTCACATATCTTTTTTGACCATCTTGCCCGTCATAAGATCTTGTTTGAATACGCCCATCAATGGCTACTTGACTACCTTTGGTTAAATAATTTTTAATATTTTCTGCTTGTTTTCTCCAAACAACAATATTAATAAAATCTGCTTCTCTTTCTCCATTTTGGTTAGTAAAGTTTCTGTTTACTGCGATACTAAATGATGCAGTTGGAACATTGCTACTTGTATAACGTAGCTCTGGGTCCCTTGTTAATCTTCCGATCAAAAATACTTTATTCATCTCTATACCTCTCTTAGTCTTCTACTTTTACTACGATATGACGGATGATATTTTCATTGATACGTGCTAAACGGTCAAATTCTTTTGTTGCTTCTAAGTTTTCTGTTTCAATTACGAATAAGAAATAGTACCCTGTCTTATATTTGTTAATTTCATAAGCCAATTCTCTTTGTCCCATTTCTTTTTCTTCTAGAATTTTTCCACCATTAGAAGTTACAATCTCTTTCATGTTGGCTGCAACAGCTTTGATATTTGCTTCTTCTAAATCTGGTTTCACGATAAACATTAATTCATATTTTCTCATTGTTACACCTCCTTCTGGACATAAGGCCAATTACTTGGCAAGGAGTATTCAAAATACTCGTATGTAATATATCAAAAAAAAGAAAAATTGTAAATATTTTTTCTTTCTTTTTCTCGTTCCTCTTTTTTATCGCTCCTCTTTTTTTCACGTTCCTATCTGATTTTTTTCTTCCTATATGAGGAAATTAAAAAAAAGCAACTTTCGTCGCTTCTTTAATCGTTTGATTTTCCAAATAGATTTAATAAATCATAAATGATATTGATAAAGTCTAGATATAGTTGGAAGGCGCCATATATAGCGAGATTATCTTCAGGAACTTCTCCTTCGATTCTTTGAATGGTTTGAATATCATAAGCAATGTAGCCTAAGAAGACGGTAATACTGATACAAGAAATGACTGTATCAAAGAGTTCATTTCCTAAGAATAAATTTATGATAGAACATATAATTACTCCTAGTAAAATCATGAATAAGTAACTTCCTATTTTACTCAAATCCAATTTCGTATAGAATCCAATAAGGGCAAAAATCAAAAATAAGATGGCTGCTCCCAGAAAAGCAAGTAAAATAGATTCCAGTTTATAGACAATAAATAAGGAAGAAAAACTAAATCCACTAAATACAGAATAGGAAATGTAACAAATGGTGGCTGTACTTGCCTTCATTTTGTGAATTCGGACACTTAGAAAAATCGCAAGTCCTAATTCTACTAGAATGGCAATCCAGTACAAATTTCCTTCAAAAATCATAGATCTAGCACTTTGATTCGTTACTACATAAAGCCCTGTAAAGAATGTAATTACAAGTCCTAAAAATAACCATAAGAATATTTTTGGATAAATCGATTTTTTCATTTTATTTCCTCTCTTTTTATTTTATTCTTTTTCTTTTCTGTTATACATTGAAACGGAAATGGCAAATATCTCCGTCTTGCATCAAATAATCTTTTCCTTCTAGTCTCATCTTTCCTGCTTCTTTTACTTTTAATTCACTTCCACAATCGATGAGGTCTTGATAAGAAATTACTTCCGCACGAATGAATCCTTTTTCAAAATCTGTATGAATGATTCCTGCGCACTCTTTCGCATTCATTCCTTTTTTATAAGTCCAGGCGCGAACTTCATCGGATCCAACCGTAAAGTAGGTAGACAGTCCTAATAAATCATAGGTTGCTTGAATTAATTGATCTAGTCCACTCATCGAAATTCCTAAGGCTTCTAACATATCTTTCTTATCATTTTCTTCTAATTGACTCAATTCTTCTTCGATTTTGGCGCAAACCTTAATGACTTTGGCATTTTCTTTTTGGGCATATTCTTTGACTGCCTTCACGTATTGACTATCTTCTTCTGCCAATTCTTCTTCTAAAATATTCGCCATATATATAATAGGTTTCATCGTTAAAAAGTGATAAGATTTAAGGGCATTTTTTTCATCTTCCGTAAATTCTACACTTCTTAGGGCTTGATTTGTCTCTAAGGCTTGTTTGGCTTTTTCTAACGCATATAACTCTATTTCGTCCTCTTTTTCTTTCGAAGCCCTTACTTTTTTCGCTATTTTTTCGATTCTATTTCCAATACTTTCTAAGTCAGCTAAAATCAATTCTAAATTAATAATTTCTATATCACGGATCGGATCTACTTTTCCCTCTACATGAATAATATCACTATTTTCAAAACACCGAACTACTTCGACAATGGCATCCGTTTCACGAATATGAGATAAAAACTTATTTCCAAGTCCTTCTCCTTGACTGGCTCCCTTTACTAATCCAGCAATATCCGTAAATTCATAGGCCGTAGGAATGAGTCTTGCCGGATGATACATTTCATTTAATTTATCCAATCTTTCATCTGGTACGGTTACGACTCCTACGTTTGGATCGATGGTCGCAAATGGATAGTTGGCTGCTAAAATACTCTTTTTTGTTATCGCATTGAATAAGGTCGATTTTCCTACATTTGGCAATCCGACAATTCCTGCAGTTAAACCCATAATCACTCCTCTTTTCTTCTTTCAGTATACCACTTTTCTTTTTTTCTGTAAATGATGGGAGAAAGGAGAGAAACCTCTTTCAAAGAAAAAAGACAAATATTTCTATTTGCCTTGGTTCTATCTAATATTATCCTTACTATATAGTAGGGAAAACATTTGGTCCAAGAGGAAGTCCGGTCAAATACCATAAGATAGCGATTACAATCCAAGTTACTCCTATGATGAAACAATATGGCATCATTAATTTTAATGTTCTTCCTACCGTAATTGGTCTTTTTTTGTTGGGATTATACATATTTAAATATCCAACTAAAAGAACAAAATAAGCAAGTAAAGGGGTAAGCCCTTTTGTCATAGAGTCTCCTGCACGAAGTAAAAATTGAGAAAATTCAGGAGAGATATTTGCTTGCATTAATTTGGGAACGACTACTGGTGCGAGAATTGTCCATTTTGCTAATGGAGTCGGTGATACTAAATTCACAATAGCTATCACTAGTAAAACGAGTAAGACGAGTGGCAATCCTGTAAATTGTAGATTACTAATCAATTGTGCACCCCAAGCAGTAATAACTGTCGCGATATTTGTCATTTTGAACACCGCGATAAACTGTGAAGCAAAGAAAATTAGAATGACTAAACTTCCCATATCAGACATATAATTTCCGGCTTCTGTGATTAATTCTTTATCATTTTTCACTGTTTTTGCCCCTTTTGCATAGGCAAGTCCGATGATAATAAAGTATAAAGAAATCATAAACGTAAATCCATCTTGGAAATAAGCATTTTCTCCGAATACTTGCGCTACATACGTCGTAGCCTCCTTATCCAAAAGCATTCCTGAAAAAGGAAGATTCGGAATGAGTGCATAAATGAAGAAAATCGCAAATAAAATTGTCGCTATTAATACATTTTTTAACCCTTTTTTCTCTCTGATATCTTCTTTTAATCTCTGTTGTTCTATCTCTTCTTCGTCACCAATTACTTCGATTTCTTCGGTTTTTCCTTCTTGTTCTTTGTATCTACCTAACTTTGGTACCACAAATCTTTCGATAATAATTGTTCCAATAATCGAAAGAATGATGGCAGAAGCTAAGATAACGATCAAGTTCGATGTTAAGGCAACATGGTAGTTTGGATCAATAAGTCTAGCAGATGCCTGCGTAATAGGATTTAGGTTCACTTCCATTGATCCTACGAATAAAGTGGCTCCATATCCAAACGCAACACCGGTAAATGCCGCAAAAATTCCAGCGAGTGGATTTCGGTTATTCTCTTTAAAGATAATCGCTGCTAGTGGAATTAAAACGACGTATCCAATATCATTGATTAAACTTGATATTGTTGCGATCAATATTAAAATAAAGGTTAATTTTTGGTTATTGATTTTTACCAATACTCTTCGGATAAATGTATCAAAGAAACCGGATGCTTGCGCAACACTTAATCCGATGAGACCAATTAATAGAGTACTTAAGGTCGTAAAACTGACAAAGTTGGTTGCGGCATTACTAATGATGTATTTTAATCCGTTATAATTTAATAAATTTTCTACAGTAACTAAAGTACTTTCTAGTTGGTAGGTTGTTAAATTTAATTTATTATAGGTAGCTTCCAATTGTAAGGTACTTAGAATACTACTTAAAATGACTGTAAAAATCGTTAATAAGATAAACGTAGTCACAGGATGGAGGTAGAATTTTTTTAGTCTCAGTTTCTTTTTTTCTTTCATACTACTGTTCCTCACTATTCCATACTTTTTTTATTTTCCGATTAAATTCCATTCGGGGAATCGTAACAGTTCGATTACAATGAAGACATCTTATTTTGATATCCGCTCCTAGTCTTACAATTTCCCATTCGTTGGTTCCACAAGGATGGCCTTTTTTCATCATCACGTGATCGTGTAGGTGATATTCTTTATTTTCCATCATGCACCTCGATTTGGGTATACGGAATTTTAATTCCTTCTTTGATGAATCCTTCTACTAGAATTTTTCTCATTAATCTTTGTATTCCGTAATGTTCCATAGGAACAGTTGGGGCCACCACTCGGTAAACGACTGAGGAATCCGCTACTTGTTCTACTCCTAAAACACGGACCTCTCCTCTTAAGTTTGGTAGTTCTTCCGTCATTTTTTTCACTAATTTATCAAGCACTTTCTCTACTTTCTCAAAATCACTTTCGTAGGCGACACCAATATCCACGATGGCCATAGAGTCTGCCATGTTGTAGTTGATAATTTCAGTAATATTGTGGTTTGCAATGATTTTTACCTTTCCATCCCAACTTCGAATTTTCGTTGTTTTTAATCCTAAAAAGATGACTTCTCCCGTAAAGTCACCAACAGAAACGTAATCCCCGATGGCATATTGATTTTCCAATAAAATACTAATTCCCGCAATAATATCTTTCGCAAAATCTTGTAGAGCGAGACCTAAGATAAGTCCTATAATTCCAAGTCCAGCTAAAACGGAAGATACATCGATACCAAAAACGGTTAAAATCGCAAGGAGCGTAAAAATAGAAATGATATATTTGATGCAGTTACTGATTAATGTTGCAATCGTCTCTGTTCTTTTGTAATTGAAACTACTCTTATCCATTTTTTTCAATTTGGTTCGAATCACACTTTGGATAATTCTTTTAAAAAGTCCGTTTATCAGAATCGCAACACAAATATAGATGACTGGTAAATATAATTGAGGAATGAATATTTTTTCTAATGTCATATTTCTCACTCCTACTAATTATTGAACCCTATCATTTCTAGTAAGCGATTTAAGTCATTATTGTTTACAAAGGAAATTTCTATTTTTCCATTTTTAATTTTTACCTTTGTACCTAACTTTTCTGATAATTCTTCTTCGACTACTTTGTATTCATTCGTAGAGGCGACATGTTTTCTGGTTTTATTTTTCTTTTCGTAAAGATCTTCCGAAGAGAGATCTTCGACTTGATGAACACTTAATTTTTCCATGACAATTCTTTGTGCTAAGTCTTTCACAACTTCGGGATTTTCTATTTTACTTAGTACACGTGCATGACTCATCGATATCTTTTCGTCCATAATCATGTCTTTAACTTCTTCAGGAAGATTTAAAATTCCAAGCATATTGGTAATATGACTTCTACTTTTTCCTAGTTTTTTGGCTAATTCTTCTTGTGTAATCGATAGCTCTTGAATCAACTTTTTATAAGCAATGGCCTCTTCAACGGCATTTAAATCCTCTCTTTGAAGATTTTCAAGTAGGGCAATTTCCATCATATCTGCGTCGCTAAATTGACGAATGATGGCAGGAATCGTTTCTTTTCCCGCAAGTGCCGAGGCTTTGACTCTTCGTTCTCCTGCGATAATTTCGTATCCCTTAATACTTTTTTTGGCAATAATTGGTTGAAATACACCATGTTCTCGAATCGAATCTGCAAGTTCTTGTAATGCCTTTTCATCAAAATTTTTTCTTGGCTGATATGGGTTGCTTCTCAATTCCGAAATAGGAATTTCAACAATCTCCTCTCTAGGAGTTGATTCAATGATTTTTTCCTCTAGAGAATCAAAATTCATTGGTTCAATTTGAAATAATTCTTCTAACCCTCTACCTAGGGCTTTTCTTCTAGTGTTCTGCGTTGGTGTTTCCATTTCTTTCAATCACTTCCTTCGCTAAATTTAAATAAGCTATTGTTCCGCGATGCTTTGGATCATATTCTATAATCGGAGTTCCATGAGATGGTGCTTCCGCAATCTTTACTAATCTTGGAATAATGGTATTGTATACTCTTTCTTTAAAGAAACCACGAATATCTTCCACTACTTCTAGACAAAGAATGGCTCTTGAATCCAACATGGTTAGTAATACTCCTTCAATATCTAGATTTGGATTTAAATTTTTCTGGGCTAACATGATTGTATTTAATAATTGGGTAATTCCTTCTAGAGCAAAAAATTCACATTGCACAGGGATAATTACTGAATTAGAAGCAGTTAAAGCATTCGTTGTGATGATTTCCAAAGAAGGAGGACAATCGATAATAATGAAATCAAAGACATCTTTGATAGGGGCGAGTGCCTCTTTTAATTGGCTATTTTTGGAAAAGTTTGGATCTGCTTTACTTTTTTCACGTAATTCTAATCCGACTCCTGCTAAATTAATTGTTGAAGCGAGAAGATACAAATTCTTGAATTTTGTTTTGATAATTGCTTCTTGGGCAGTACATTGTTTTAGCATGACATCAAATATGCTTTTTGTAATGTCTCCTTTGTTGATTCCTACACCGGTTGTGGCGTTTCCTTGTGGATCTAAATCTATTAATAATACTCTTTTTCCTAAATGTGCTAAAGATGCAGAAAGATTAATACTTGTCGTTGTTTTTCCTACTCCACCTTTTTGATTTACTAATGAAATTATCTTTCCCATGCTATCACCTTTTTCTGACATAATACTACTTTATTTTAGCAAAAATAGAATAATTATGAAATGGTTTTTCTGAATTTGTTAAAAAAAAGTAGAAACCTCTACTTTTTATGCATCTTTATCAATCTTCACAACAATTTGATATGTTTTTTCGAAGTCCATTTCTTCTACTTTTACTACAAATCCTTTATTTTTTACGGATTCGACGCTCTTACGAATTTCTTCGACTGCATCTCGTAAAGAAAATAATTCTTCATCTTCCAATAATTCTTCGATAGAAAAAGTATTTTTCTTTGGATTTGCCATGCTGTCTAACACGTCTAGTTTTGGTTCGTTTTCTTCTGGAATATTTTTAAATAATTGATTTACTAAGTTGGATGTTTCTTCTGCCGAAGGAATCGAGGTTGCTGGCTTTGGTAATTCTGGTGCTACTCCTTCTAATTCATTTTCCCTCGGTACTTGATTTGTTATATTGCTATTGGATGAAATAGGAACCGATTCTACAAGCGGTGTGGTTCCATTCAAACTTTTTCCTTCAAAAGAGGTTCCACCGTTTCCTTCTTCTCCATCTGAGTCAGAAGTTTCCGTTACAGGAACGCCTTTAATCTTTGCATCTAATTCACGTACTGTCATTCTCTTTTCGATAATTTCTTTTAACATTGCAATCTGTTCTTCTGGTGTTTTTAAATTAAGAAGACTACGTGCGTGACGTTCTGAAATTTGATCTTGTAAAAGGGCTTCTTGTACTTCATCAGGTAAGGATAACAATCGCATTTTATTGGCAATAGAAGCTTGCGATTTTCCCATGGTTCTTCCAAGTTCCTCTTGCGTCATCGAATCAAGTTCTAATATCTTTTGATAGGTTCTTGCTTCTTCAATGGCCGTCAAATCTTTTCTTTGGAGATTTTCAAGCAAGGCAACTTTCGAGGTCTCTTTATCATCTAGATTTCTGATAATTGCTGGGATTTTGGTAAGTCCTGCCATAGCGGATGCCTTATATCTTCTTTCTCCTGCAACAATTTCGTATTTATCTCCTATTTTTCGAACAATGATTGGTTGAATTACTCCATGCGCCTTGATGGAATCGGATAATTCTTTTAGTGCCTGCTCGTTAAATACTTCACGTGGTTGGAAGCGATTAGGGATAATGTCATCTAAATATAAATCCACTACTTCTCTGTCCATGTTAACCCTCTTTTCATTCTTTCTATTCTTTTAATTATATTCATTATACCACATTTTTTTCTTGAAACAAGTAAAATTTCGGAATCGTTGAAAAATGTTTTTTTACTTTTGATTTCCACTAACTGTTCTTTTGAAGAGATTTGATTTTTGGTTTGATTCCTAATTCTTTATCTTGCGTATAGGAAAGTTGATTCTGTAACGCAATCTCTGCCTTCATTAGTTCTTGTCCTAAGTAAACGGCATGATCAATATTGCTTACATATAAAGAGCATTGCGTTCTTAATTCTTCCGCGCTTGTTCCTATAAAATGACGAAGTTCGGTTCCTTTTTTATCATAGAACGTTACTTCGATTACTTGATTATTTGTCTCAATTATAAAGTATCCTCTTTCGTCTTCGTCACAAAAAGAAATCTGATGTCCTTGAAATTGTTCTTGTAAGTCTTTGAAATTTCTTTCATAGACATGGGCACTTCCTGCGACGGTGTTCACATAACCTTTTTTGAATCCTAGTTCGTTACAGAGTGCTTCTTGAATTTTTAATAACCCATAGATGTTCCGTGGCCAAGCATTGTATACATCATTGGATCTGATGTAGGAAATTAAATATAAATAATCGTCTTGCACAATGGCTTGATACACATCTAAACAAGGTCCTTCTCCAGCGGCAATATCTAAAGGTGGATTCCAAAGAGTTGCGATACTTCTTCGCGAATACTTTTTTTCTTTCAACATGTCTATCATGTATTGAAGTTGATTGACTCCTTCGTAATCAAGAAGACGGTTACCGTATGTGTATTTTACACCATCTGGCTTTTTCGGAGAAAGAATATCTTGTTCATATTTCTCTAATTCTTCTTTGGTAACTCCAGCCACTCCTTCCATCGTAGGATGAAGGAGAGATTCGTTTTTTACGACGATCGATAAGTCTATTAATTCTAATTGATTTTCATCATAATCCGATGGTTTTTTATATCCGTAAGTTTGAATAAGTTTGAGTGCTCTTTTCCAAGCTTCTAATACAGTATTTGCCCTTACTGTAAAACTGATTTTTTCACTTGGAATTTGTTCTAATAGTTCTACTTCTTCTTCAGGAATTTCTTTTATTTCACACCAATTTTCTTGTGTCGGATTCCATTTTTGAAGAAAGTTGTCCAAATCTTTTCTTTTTACTACATAAGTATGGGTTTTATAATAAGATACAAATTTTTGAATTTCTTCATCCGAAAATTGGAACTTCTTTTGAAAAGGAATGATTCCCGTATTCAAAAATTGAAGAAAAGATTGGATTCCATCAGCCATTTCTTCTTTTGGAGAGGAGTCTTCAATCAAAACTAAATCCGTTATTTGTGGGTTTAAAAAGAGATTCGCGATAATGTAATTTATCCCATTAATCGTTTGAAGTTTCCCACAAGTTACTACTTTTTCTTTCGATTCTTCACTGAGTAAATCCATAATCATATCGATATCTTTCCATCCAGTGATAATTCCCACACCGTAAGGCACTTTTTCGTTATATCTTACAACATTTTTATAATATTTAAGCATTTTCTTTTCCTCCCATTTCTCTTATATTATACCAGAAGAATTACTTTATTTTCTTTCTGGGATAGCGATAATCTGTCTTTTTTACTTTTTTGATTTTAATAATTGTTCTTTTACTGTTTTCTATAGGAAGAGAAAATTCATCGATGGATTCTATTTTTCCTCCTAGGAGTCCTATCATCGACTTTGCCTCGTCTAATTCGTCTATCACATTCGCTTTCATTGCGATAAAGTATCCCTTTTCTTTGACCAAAGGTATACATAATTCTGATAATACTTTTAGATTCGCTACCGCTCTTGCGGTCACTACTTCAAATTCTTCTCTATGTTTTAAAGCATATTCTTCCGCCCTTGCATGAACGGTTTCAATATTGGTTAGTCCTAACTCTTTGATAATTTCATTTAGGTAATTGATTCTTTTTTGGAGGGAATCGATTAAGGTAATGTGAATGTTAGGAAAAAATATTTTGATTATGATTCCTGGAAATCCCGCTCCTGTACCAACATCACACAAGTTTTGAATGGTTGATAAATCGATGTCCCTATATATTGTGAGACTATCATAGAAGTGTTTCAAATAGACCTCTTCTTGTTGAACAATTCTCGTTAAATTTATTTTTTGATTCCATTCTATTAGTAGTTGATAGAATTGTTTTAACTTTTTTAATTGGTCATCGGTGATATCTAGTCCCATCTTTTTTAATTCTTCAACAAACTCTTTTTCATTCATATCTCATCCTACTCATTTTCTTTTTTATTTTTCTTTAAATATACCATTAAGATGGAAACATCTGCTGGATTCACTCCACTAATTCTTGATGCTTGTCCGATGGTAGTTGGTCTTATCATAGATAGTTTTTGGAGGGCTTCACTGGCGAGATTATGTACTTGGTTATAATCTATATTTTCAGGAATTTTTATTTTTTCTAAATCAAGCATTTTTTCGGCTTCGC
Source organism: uncultured Bacilli bacterium (assembly GCA_947623825.1). GTDB lineage: Bacteria > Bacillota_I > Bacilli_A > RF39 > UBA660 > Alloscybalousia. The sequence continues at coordinate 2,811 of CANQHQ010000011.1, read as the reverse complement.
GGATGGCTTTTTTGATGTACCCTTCGTATTTTATTTGAATTTCTACCTGTTCTATCACTTCTTCTGACTCTGTTATTTCTGTGAAATGTTTTACATGTTCGGGGGTAATTTCTGGTCTTTTTAATAAATCATAGAGGGTGATGGTGTCATATAAGGGTGTAGAAGAAATCGATTTTAAATAATGATTATTTTCCGCGGTCGGTGAAATTTTCTCACTTTGTAATTTTTCTTTTAATTGTTCAATGGATGCTTTTTTATCAAGAAATTTCTGATATTTTTTATCGTTAATTAAACCAATTTCTCTTCCATATTCTCTCAATCTTAAATCGGCATTATCATGTCTTAATAGGAGACGATATTCTGCTCTTGAAGTGAGCATTCGATATGGTTCTTTGGTTCCTTTTGTTACCAAATCATCAATTAATACTCCTATATATGCCTCGTTTCTTTTTAAAATCAATGGTTCTTTTCCTCTTAGTTTTAAGGAAGCATTGATTCCAGCAATTAATCCTTGCCCAGCTGCTTCTTCATATCCACTGGTCCCGTTAATTTGTCCGGCAGTAAATAGATTTTCGATTACTTTGGTTTCCAAAGATTGCTTTAGTTGAAGTGGATCAATAGCATCATATTCAATGGCATATGCATATTTTAATATTTTGGCTTTTTCCATGCCTGGAAGACTGTGAACCATTTGTTCCTGAATTTTTTCAGGCATACTGGTTGAGAACCCTTGTATGTAGATATCATCATAGTAAATACTTTCTGGTTCTAAGAATAACTGATGGCGCTCCTTATCTTTAAAACGGACTACTTTATCTTCAATAGATGGACAATATCTAGGTCCGATTCCTTCTACATATCCTCCATACATACTTGATTTTTTTAAATTTTTATTAATTATTTCGTGTGTTTCTTGGGTAGTATAAATCAAGTGACATGGCACTTGCGTAGAAGGGTCATACATAACAGGATTATCAAAAGAAAAAGTGTATCCAACCGGATCTCCTGGCTCTAAGCTTGCCTTACTAAAATCGATACTACTTTTCTCAATTCTAGGTGGTGTTCCTGTTTTTAACCGTTGAATATGAAATCCTAGTTCTTTTAAATGATCACTTAAAAAATGAGATGGTTTTTCGCCATGTGGACCACTAGATGTTTTTTGATCTCCTCGAAGAACGACTGCTTTTAAATACGTTCCTGTTGTCAAGATCACAATTTCGGATGCAATTTCCGTTCCATCCTCAAGGATGACTCCCTTGACTTTTTTATTTTCTACGATTAAATTTTCAACAATACTCTCTTTTATTTCAAGATTTGATTGACTTTCTAATGTTTTTCGCATTTGATCTGGATAGGTTATTTTATCTGCCTGCGCTCTTAATGCTCTTACGGCTGGTCCTTTTTTTGTATTTAACATTTTTATTTGAAGACAACTGTGATCCGTATTGTTGGCCATCTCTCCCCCAAGGGCATCAATTTCTCTCACAATAATTCCTTTAGCTGGTCCTCCGATAGAAGGATTACATGGCATATCGGCAATATTTTTTTTATTTCCGGTAATGAGTAATGTCTTGTGACCAAGTCTTGCAGATGCTAATGCTGCTTCACAACCAGCATGTCCACCACCCACTACGATTATTTCGTATTTCATCGCTTTCACGTCCTTTTTTCTTTCCATATTATACTATATTTTTTACTGATTCGATATTTTTTCGCTATTTTTCTTATCAAAATTATTTCCCGGGAAATAATTTTGGGTCTTTTTTGATCATTTTTTTTGAATTTTTTCGTTTTTTATAAAAAAAAATTATTTCCCGGGAAATAATTTTTTTCAGACTGTTGACAAAGTAAAATTTGTTAATAGTCTTTTTATTTTGGAAAAAATGTATTATAATTAAATTGCGAGTCCACTTATTCTCAACAAATAAGTTATCATGACTCGCTTTTATTATGCAAAAATGTTATAATAAAAGTGTCGAGGATAGGAAGTGAAGAAATGATAACAATAAATAAAAATATTCAAAGTGAAATCTTAATGACTACAATGGAAGAACTAGTCCCAGAGGATAGTTTGTTTCGGAAGATAGACAAGTATATAGATTTCACTTTTATTTATGAAGAAGTGAAAGGCTTATATTGTGAAAACAATGGACGACCAAGTATTGATCCAGTGGTATTGTTTAAGTTGGTGTTTATACAAGCAATAGAAGGAATAAAATCAATGAGACAAACATGCAAGAAAATAAAAGTAGATGCAGAATATAGATGGTTTTTAGGAATACCCTTTGGAGAAGAAACACCACATTTCTCAACATTTAGTAAAAATTATGAAAGAAGATTTAAAGGAACAGAAGTATTTGAAAACATATTTATAAACATAGTAAATCAAGCACAGAAATATGGGATGTTGAACGATGAATTTTTTATGGATTCAACACATAGAAACTTGCTAATAAAAATCAAGAGTTTTTTATAAATTTGTTAAATTTATTTTTAAGAAAATTTAAAGCATGTTAACATAGACCTATTTCTAGGTCTTTTTTTAAAATTACAATTAATCAAATCACCATATTTCTAACTCTTTGTATTTCCTTTTTACTATTCCATAATAAACTCTTAAAAATTTATTTAATCCTGCTATTTTAGCTACTTTCTTTAATTTTCCTTCATTTTCTTTTTTTATTATATATGATTTTATATCATTGTCACTCCTACAACTGCCTTTCAAAGATTTCACGGGAATTTATCAGTTTTGAAAGAGAAAAAATGAGGAAACCATTATAAAATGGTTATTTTTTTGTCAAATTTTCA